>DASYCS010000278.1:0-2557 GCA_036500025.1 Mesorhizobium sp.
TAGAGCGTACCGATATCCTTGTGGTTGGTCGAATAGACCCAACGTACCCAACCCTTATAGGGCGTGCGTCCATGATCGTCGTGAGCAGCAGCATGTGCCATGGGTGGCTCCGTTCTCTGATCTCTGCTTGGCCGCGGCATCAATTGCCGGCGGCCGCTACCTTGTTCGAACTGTCGACTTCGGCCATCAGCGCCTTGTTGGCCCCGGCAAGGTCGCTCTTGGCGGCCGCCAGCCACGTATTGTACTGCGCCTCGGAGACGACGCGGATGGCGATCGGCATGAAAGCGTGGTTCTGGCCGCACAGTTCCGAGCACTGGCCATAATACAGGCCTTCCTTTTCCGCCTTGAACCAGACCTCGTTGGTCCGGCCGGGGACGGCGTCCGTCTTGATGCCGAAGGACGGCATGGCGAAGGCATGGATGACGTCGGTGGCGGTGACCAGCACGCGGGTCATGGTGTCGACCGGGACGACCATCTCATGATCGACGGCCAAAAGGCGCGGGTAGACGGCCTTGTCCGACTTGCCGAGGCCGGCGCGGTCGCCGTCGTCGAGCAGCGCGGAGTTGAACGAGAGCGGCTGGTCGACCTGGTATTCATAATCCCAGTTCCACTGGTTGCCGGTCGCCTTGACGGTCAGCTTGGCTTCTTCCGGCGGCGTATATTGCGCCGTCAGCAGTTGGAACGAAGGGATGGCGATGCACAGAAGCACCAATACCGGCCCAACCGTCCAGATCACTTCGATAAGCGTGTTGTGGCTGGTGCGCGAGGCCACCGGATGGACGCTCGCACGAAACTTCACGATACAATAAGCGAGCAAAACCAGCACGAAAAGGGTGATCGGCACGACAAACCACAGCGTATAATGCTCAAACCAGGTGATCTGGCGCATGATATCGGTGGCCGCCGGCTGGAAATTCATTTCCCATGCAGCGGGCTGGGCGGCGTGGGCGACGACCGTCGTAAACAAGGTGGCGACCGCGGCTGCACCCGCAAGGCATCTCTTCATCGCTCTCATCATTTCCCCCGCGATAGGCCGCAAGCAATTGGAACAACGCCGGAACGAGAATCCCGGGCACTTTGGTATCCGGTTCAAACCATACTCCTTTTCGCTCCGCAAGAAAGGAGCACCGCTACCCATGCGGCATTTTTGCGCGCGCAAGCTGGCATTCGCCGTCGGACCCACCTTGCGCCTTGCCGTTCGGCCGGTCCGATGGATTTGGCGAAATCGCGCGAGCCGGATGGTTTTGCCTTAAATCGGGTGAAATCGCCGCGGAAAAACGTATTATCGCCGCAGTCGCGGCAGATTGAGCGCGGCCGCATGCTTTTACTTGGCTTTGGCGCAGCTTACAGTGCCGTGATTCGCAAATGGAGCCGTCATGAACGCTTGGCTTTCGAGAACCTTGGCGAAGGTCATCTTTCTCGCCGCCATATCGTGCGCTGGAAACGCCTTTGCCGCACAACCGAGCGGCACGGTGAAATCGACGCATGGCGCGTGGTCGATCATCTGCGACACGCCTGCCGGCGCAACCGCCGAACAATGCGTGATGATGCAGAACGTCGTCGCCGAGGACCGCCCCGAAATGGGGCTTTCCGTGGTCGTGCTGCGCACCGCCGACAACAAGGCGGAAATCCTGCGCGTGCTGGCGCCGCTTGGCGTATTGTTGCCCAATGGCCTTGGCCTGAACGTCGACGGCAAGGATATTGGCCGCGCCTATTTCGTGCGCTGCTTCCAGGACGGCTGCTATGCCGAGGTCATTCTGGAAAAGCCGTTGCTCGATACGCTGAAGACCGGCAAGGCCGCCACCTTCATCGTGTTTCAGACGCCGGAAGAAGGCATCGGCATCCCGGTTGACCTCAAGGGCTTCGGCGAAGGTTTCGCTGCACTTCCCTGACCGGCCCGCATTGCCGAAACGCCTCGGCGCGCCTACATCGGGGGAAAGACATTCCCTGAGGATTTCCGTGCCATGAACAGCCTGCTCGGCCAATTCGACGTTTCCGACGATCGCATCAAGCAAATCGTCGCCGACACCATAAAGGGTGCCGACGATGGCGAGTTGTTCCTCGAATATGGCGAGAGCGAAGCGCTGATGTTCGACAACGGCAAGCTCAAGACCGCCAATTTCAGCACTGATCAGGGTTTCGGGCTGCGCGCGGTGGTCGGCGAGGCCAGCGGCTATGCCCATTCCAGCGACCTTTCCGAAGCGGCGCTGCTGCGCGCTTCCGATGCGGTATCGGCGGTGAAGGGCGGTTATTCGGGAACGCTGGCGGCAGCGCCCGCCGGCACCAACCGGCATCTCTATGGCGACGAAAACCCGATCCCCTCGCCCTCCTTCGAGACCAAGGCGAAGCTTTTGCAGGAAATCGACGCCTGGCTGCGCGCGCAGGACCCGCGCGTTCGGCAGGTGACGGCCTCGCTCGCCTCGTCCTGGCAGCAGGTGGAAATCCTGCGCGCCGACGGACAGGTGGCGCGCGATGTGCGCCCGCTGGTTCGCGTCAACGTCTCCGTGGTGGTCGGCGACGGCGACCGGCAGGAATCGGGTTCCTATGGCATGGGCGG
>DASYCS010000279.1:0-9681 GCA_036500025.1 Mesorhizobium sp.
TCGGAACACGGCATCGCCGATGCCGGCGTCGGCGCTTCTTTCATAAGGCGCAACGACAACCTCTTCGCGGGCTATCTTGACGATCTCGCCGCTGCGCGCGCCGGCATGGCTGCGATGCTCGACGAGATCGCCAAGCCGGGCAATGCCGGAAAGGCCGCGCGCATTGTAATGGGTTGCGGACACTTCGGTGATGCGGCCGCCTTGGCGCAGCAAAAGATCGTCGTTTTGGAAGCGCTGCCACAGGCGCTCAAGCGCTGGCAACGGGCCTGTCGGCTCGCTATCGGCGCTCCGCTCGTCCACACGCATCGGGGATTGGTCGGATGTCATTCAGCGCCGCTACTTGGAACCAAGCGTCTTGATGGCGTCGTCGCTGGAGGCGGTGGTCTGGCGCATTATGGCGGCCGTGTTCTCGAAGGCGCGCTGGACGCTGATCAAGCGGGTCATTTCCAGAACCGGATTGACGTTGGATTCCTCGACGAACCCCTGCGCGATGCCGATGTCGGCCCGATCGGTCATCGGTTCCGGTTCGCGCGCCGGCACGATGCCGGAATTGCCGTAACGGACGAAATTCTTGCCCGGATCGAAATCGAACAGGCCGATGGTGCCGACGAGCTGGCCGCCCTGGCGCAGCGAACCGTCCGAACCGGCGGTGGGCGGGCCGCCGCGCGGATCGAGCTGCAACGGCGAGCCGCCGGCGTCGAGCACCGGATGGCCTTCGATGGACATCAGCTCGCCGTTCTCGTTCATGGAGAAGCGGCCGTCGCGGGTCATCACCGTTCCCGCCGGGGTTTCGATGCCGAACCAGGCATCGCCCTGGACCGCGAAGTCGAACGGATTGCCGGTTTCGGTCAGCGCGCCATGCGCCGAAGACAGATAGGTGTTGCCCGACGACGTGAAGGAAACCGATTTCGGCCCGCTGCCCGAGACGACATCCTCGAATTTCACGCCGGTGGCGCGAAACCCGACCGTCGAGGCATTGGCGACGTTATCGGCGATCGTGTCCAGCCGGCGTTCAAGCGCGATCTGTGCCGAGAGGGAGACGTAAAGACTGTCCTGCATCGAATCCTCAGTATCTCAAATTCTGCATGGCGATCATCAGGTCGGTTGAGATGCCAATGGTGGTCGGCTGCGCAAACAGCACGCTGACGGAAGTCACCGCGCTGGAAGTCGGGTGGTTGACTTCGTAAAGGCTGGTGAAGCGGGTGAGGAACTTGTTGAGTTTCACCGGATCGGTGAAATCGGTGATGTCGAGCCTGCTCTCGAACAGCGCCGCCTGCTTGTCGATATCGGCGGTGGCGAAAGAATCGGGCAGGCCAAGGGAAGTGCGCACCACGGAAGCCAGCGCCGTATCGGCCAGTACATCGTACCAGTTGGTGATGTCGGGTGCCTTGCGGGCAAAGTTGAGCGCCAAGCGAACGCCTTCATTGGTCTTGCCGGCATCTTCCTCCAGCGTCTGGCGCGCATATTTGTCGACAGTCGCCTGCTGCGTCGGATTATAGGTGGTGGCGCTCTCTCCGTATTGTTCGAAGTTGAGCGCGGCCGCCATCCCGGCATAGGCTTTGTTGGTCAGCTTGTTGGCGACGCTGCCGGGGTCGCGGATACCGCCTTCGAGGACGCTGCGGATGAGGTTCTTATCCTCCTTCGCCGGGTCCAGCCCATAGGCGGCGAGGGTGTAATTATAAAGCCGGTCGTCGGCCATCAGATCGTCGACGGACTTCACATTGCCGATATTGGCCGAATAGTAGTCCGTCTCGGCCAGCACATAGTCCTTGTTCGGTTTGATGAGGCCGAGCTGCGATTGGGACGTGTAGAGCTTCGGCGTCAGTTTCTGCACATCGTCGCGCGTCGTCGCCTGGTCGCCATACTGGGCGAAGTCGAAGGCGGCGACGAATGTGGCATAGCGCTTGTCAGCCAAGGCGTTTGCCGGGCTGGCGGGGTCAGTGACGCCGCCCTCCAGCATCGCGCGGATGGTCTTTGGCGTCTCGGTGGATGCATCCAGCCCGTAGGCCGCCATGGCGAAGGTCAGCAGGCGCTGGTCCTTCATCAGGTCGTCGACCGATTTCACCTTGGAAATGTTCTTGGCGTAGTAGTCGGCCTCGCCCTTGATGTAGGCTGCCGATACTTTGGGGAGCACCAGTCCGGTGCCGGCCATGTAGCCTTTCGGCACGGCCTGCTGCACGGCGTCCTTGCCGGTCGTCTGGTCGCCATACTGGTTGAAATCGAAAGCAGCGACAAAGGCCGCATATTTCTTGTCAGGATTGGTGTTGGCGGGGCTGTTCGGGTCGGCGACGCCGCCTTCAAGCATGGCGCGCACGCGCTCGGGCGGCTCGGTTTGCGCGTCTAGGCCGAATGCAGCCATGGCGTATGTGAGGAGGCGATCGTTGCCCATCAGGTCGTCGATCGACTTCACCGAGGAAATGTTGGTCAGGTAATTGGCCGTCTCGGTGCGGTAGTCGTTGAAACCGGCCTGAACGCCGCCGAGGCCGACCTGAAGCACATAGTTCTGCGTGACGCCCTGCTGCGCCGGATTGTAGGTGGTGGCGTTTTCGCCGAGCTTGGCGAAATTGAAGGCGGAGACGAAATCGGCGTAGCGCTTGTCGGTCAGCTTGTTGGCGAAGCTGTCCGGATCGGTGACGCCTTCCTTCAGCGCCTTGACCATGAAAGCCTTGGCATAGTCCATGTCTTCAAGTCCGAACGCCTTCATCGCGTATTTGAAAAGGCGGTCGTTGTTGACGAAGTCGTCTATGCTTTTGACCTTGCCGATATTGGCCAGATAATAGTCGGTTTCGCGCTTCACCACAGGCTGCGACTCGACCTGGCCGATCGCCTTGGGAATGTCGCGGGCTATCAGCTGATAGCTCGTATAGGTGTTCAACATGGCGCGTCTCCGGCCGACTCCACCACCAAGATAACCGGACTTCCTTGCGCGAAGCTGAATCTGGGCGTGGTCATGATTCAAGCCTCACACAAGGCACGGGGGCTATCGATGCTGCCGGTAGGACTGGAAGGAACGCGCGTGAGCATTCTGATCGGATTGGTGGTGACGCTCGGCTGCGTGCTTGGCGGCTTCATGGCCATGGGCGGGCATCTGCAAGTGCTGATCCAGCCCTATGAGGCCATCGTGATCGGCGGCGCCGCGCTCGGCACCTTCATCGTGGCCAACCCGATGAAGACGATCAAGGATACCGGCAAAGGCATCATGGAAGCGCTGAAAGGGGCGGTGCCGAAGGAACCGGACTACCTGGAAACGCTTGGCGTGCTGCATTCGTTGATGCGCGAACTGCGCTCCAAATCCCGCAGCGAGGTCGAGGCGCATATCGACAATGCCGAGGAATCGGCGATCTTCCAGGCATTCCCGACCGTGCTGAAAAACCACGACCTGCGTAACTTTATTTGCGATTATTGCCGCATCATCATCATCGGCAATGCGCGTTCGCACGAAATCGAAGCGTTGATGGACGAGGAAATCCAGACGATCCGCACCGACAAGATGAAAGCCTACCACGCCATGATAGCGGTGGGCGACGGTTTGCCGGCGCTCGGCATCGTCGCAGCCGTGCTGGGCGTCGTCAAGGCGATGGGCGCGCTCGACCAGTCGCCGGAGGTGCTGGGCGAACTTATCGGGGCCGCCCTTGTCGGCACGTTCCTCGGCATCTTCCTGTCCTATGCGGTGGTCGGCCCCATCGCCTCCAAGATCAAGACGGTGCGCGAAAAGAAGAACCGCCTCTACGTGATCGTCAAGCAGACGCTGCTTGCCTACATGAACGGTTCGCTGCCGCAGGTGGCGATCGAATTCGGCCGCAAGACGATCTCGTCGCACGACCGTCCGTCGATCGACGCGGTCGAGCAGAGCACGATGAACGCCGGTGGCGGCGCCGACAAGAAAGCGGCCTGAGCCATGTCCGGCACGGTTACTGGGAACCGGCAAGCATGACCGACGCGGCCGCCACCTCCGCTGAAAACCGCGCGCTCATCGTCGAGCGCCTGGTCGGTGAGACCGGCGAGCCGAACCAGGTGATGGCGGCGGCGCGTGCGTTGGCCGAGCGAGCCTTGCCGGCTATCATGCTTGGCCTGCAACAGAACATGGCGACTTCCATATCCATGGAAATCGCGGCTATCGAGCTTGTCCGCTTCATCGAGGCGCGGCCGCCGGCTACGAACCACGCGATGACCATAGCGGCATCTGCGTCCTCGCCGGACGCGCTGGTGCTGTCGATCGACAATGATGCGCTGGCGGTCGTCGTCAGCACGCTGTTCGGCGGCGATCCGCAGGATGCGGTCGCGCCGATCGCGCGGGAACTGTCGCCGCTCGAAACCGAAGTGGCGACGATGATATTCGAGCAGGTGGCCCAGGCCATCAACGGTTCGGGTCCGCGGGCCTTTGAATTCAAGCTGCCGCTGCCGTTGGCCATCACCGGCACGGAGATGATGAAGCACATATTGCGCGACGGGCCGGGCGTGCGCGTGGTTTTTTCGATGGCGACGCCGATGTCGCGCGGAACGATGGCGCTGATGATGCCGCAGCGGGTTTTGCTGAAACATCGCGGCGACACCGGCGCCCCGGCCAAGGATGCCGCGCCGGCGACGGAATGGCGCGACCGCTTTTCCGAAGAAGTCATGCGCTCGACCGTGACGCTGGAAGCGACGATGCCGCTGGGGCGGCTGACGCTTGGCGATCTTGACGGTCTCGATGTCGGGCAGGTCATCGAGCTGGAAGAGACGGCGCAGACCCAGGCGCGGCTTTCGGCGCGCGGGCAGACGCTGTTCATATGCGAATTCGGTAAACTCGGGCAGAATTACACCGTGCGAATCAGGCACCCGTTCGACGCCGGGCAGGATTTCATCGACGCACTGCTGCCTGGCTGAGGCCGGGCCGCACCTTTGGAGACGACGCATGAGCCAGACTGAACCGGAAGCCGGGATCGACATGCCCGACGAGCAGCTCGACCGGGCCATCGAGGAACTGCGCGGTGTTTTGAAGGAAGAGGAAAAGCGCCCCGATGCCGCCTTCCGCGCGGCAGGCAGCACCAATTCCGGCATCATCATGAACATTCCGGTGGAAGTGCAGATCGTTCTCGGCAGCACCGAAATGCCGGTCTCGGACCTGATGTCGTTGCAGAAGGGTTCGACCGTGGCGCTGAACCGCCGCATCGGCGAGCCGGTCGATGTCGTCGTCAACGGCCGCAGGATCGCGCGCGGTGAGATCACCGTCCTGGAAAGCGATCCTTCCCGCTTCGGCATCAGGCTGACCGAGATCGTCGCTGCGGCGAAGAGCGCTTAAGCATGGACGCGGCGGTGCATTGCATGGGGAAAGCAGCGGCATGACGCAGTTGGTCCTGACGCGCGCGCAAAAAGCCGCCGCCATCCTCGTGGCGATGGGCAAGCCATCGGCCAGCCGCCTGCTGAAATTCTTCAAGCAGGAGGAACTGAAGGCGCTGATCGAAGGCGCGCGCCTGCTGCGCACCATTCCGCAAAGCGACCTGGAACGCATCGTCACGGAATTCGAGGCCGAGTTCACCGAGGGCGCGGGCTTGCTCGATTCCGCCGACAAGATGGACACCATCCTCAATGAATCGCTGTCGCCGGAAGAAGTGAGCGCCATCATGGCCGGCAAACAGCCGGAGGCCGCACAGCCCGGACCGCCGCCGATCTGGCCCGATCTGGAGAAGCTTGAGCCTGCACGGCTTGGCGCCTTCCTCGCCGGTGAGCATGCACAGACCGCCGCCATGGTGCTGTCGAAGCTTTCGCCGCAGGCCGCAGCCAGCGTGCTGCTTACACTCGACAAGCCGCTGCGTAATACGGTCATCGGACGGATGGTGACCTTGTCGGCCGTGCCGGAAACGGCGACGAAGATCGTCGAAAACCAACTGCGCATGCGCGTGATGGGCGAAACCTCGGCCAAGGACAATTCCGCCGGACAGGTGCGCGTCGCCAGCCTGCTCAACGAAATGGACAAGTCCCAGCTGGACGAGGTGATGCAGGATCTGGAACAATCCGGCACGCCCGATCTGGCGGCGATCCGGGCGCGGCTATTCTCCTTCGAGGATATCCTGCTTTTGACGCAAAAGGCGCGCGTCGCCCTGTTCGACGGGCTTTCCAGCGAGCAGGTGACACTGTCGCTGCGCGGCGCGCCGGCGGATATGGTCGAAGCCGTGCTTTCCTCCATCGGCGCGCGCTCGCGCCGCATGATCGAATCCGAACTCGGCCAGGCCGCGGATGGCGTCGCGCCGGCGGATATCGTGCAGGCCCGCAAGACCATCGCCACGACGGCGATCCGCATGGCGCGCGAGGGAGCCTTCGAGCTTCCGTCGACACAGACCGCCGAAGCGGCGTAGCGGGCGCGGTCAAGCCATGGCCGATGCGGTCGACAAGGACTCGAAGACCGAGGAAGCGACCGAAAAGAAGATTCGCGACACGATCGAGCAGGGCAAGCTGCCGCATTCGCGCGAAACCGCCCTGCTTGCCTCGTTCGTCGCTATCCTGATCTACACCGTGTTCTACGCCAAGGACGCTTTCGTCGACCTCGGCTCGTTCCTGTCGATGTTCCTCGAAAAGCCGGAAGCCTGGCCGATGGACAGTGAAACGGATGTCATCGAGCTTTACAAGACCGTGATGATGGCCACCACGCGCGCCGTCACCAGCTTGCTGGTGCTCCTGGTCATCGCCGGCGTCGGCTCGTCGGTGTTCCAGAACATACCGCAATTCGTGGCCGAACGGATCACGCCGCAGCTTTCGCGCATCTCGATCGCCAAAGGCTGGAGCCGGCTGTTCGGCGTGCAGGGCTTCGTCGAATTCCTGAAATCGCTGGCGAAGGTCGGGATTGCCTGCACGGTTCTGGTCTTCACGCTGTCGCAGGACCACCGCCGCCTTTTGGCGGGCATGATGACCAATCCGCTCGAATTCCCGATGGTCATCCGGGGCATCACGGTCGATATTCTGGTGACGATCGTGTTCGTCATGGCGCTGATCGCCGGCGTTGATCTTGTCTGGTCCCGCTTCCACTGGAAGCAGGAAATGATGATGAGCAAGCAGGAAGTGAAGGACGAGTTCAAGCAATCGGAAGGCGATCCCATCATCAAGTCGCGGCTTCGTTCGCTGGCGCGAGACCGGGCGCGCAAGCGCATGATGACGGCGGTGCCGCGCGCCACGCTGATCATCGCCAACCCGACCCACTTCTCGATCGCGCTCAAATATGTCCGCGAGGAGGATTCCGCCCCGCTGGTGCTGGCCAAGGGCCAGGATCTGGTGGCGCTGAAGATCCGCGAGATCGCCAAGGAACACAACATTCCGATCTTCGAGGACGTGGCGCTTGCCCGCTCCATGTACAAGCAAGTTTCGGTGGATAGTGTGATCCCGTCGCAGTTCTACCAAGCCGTCGCCGAGCTGGTGCGGGTTGTTTATTCCAGGAAAGCCGGACGCAAACAGGTTTCATGAACGAACGGTCGATCGCATAATGAACAGACAGCCCCACGCAAGCACGCGCGAGATCATCGTGGCCGGCGCCATCGAACAGGTGGTGCAGGAATTGCGGCTTGTCGATGTGGCCGACTACATCGCCTTCATCCGGCTGGAGCATTTCGCCTGCTTGTCCGATCTCGTGGATTCGGCGGCGGAGTTGTTCTTCCTGCCCGGCACGCTGAGGCTAGGCCACGGCGGCGAGGCCCATGTGGACTGGGGCAGCAGTCCGCGCATCGAGCTTGACCTGGAACTGCGCCCGAAAGGCGCAACCGTCTACTTCCGGCTTACCCTGTCCGAACACGGTGCATCGGTGGTGGTCAATTACGTATCGTTCGAGGAGCCGGACGAAGACCCCTCCCGCAACACCGCGCTATTGGAAGCGGCCATCGAACAGGCGCGCATGCGCCGTTCCGAGCCGCTGGCGTTTCGCTGAATTCTCACTCGATCAGCCCCAACCTGAGCGCCTTGGCAACGGCTTGAGTGCGGCTGACGGCATTGAGCTTCTGCGCGCATTGGCTGAGATACTGGTTGGCGGTATGGACCGACAGCTTCAGCAGCCGCGCAATCGCTTCGCTGGTATAGCCGTTGGCGGTCAGCTTCAGGCATTCCAGTTCGCGCTTGGAGATTGCCCGCGTCCGGCCTGAATCGCCGGGCCTCGTGCGGGCGACGGCTGAGAACAGCGAAAAGCAGCGGGCATGGATTTCGTAGAGCAGGTCCTGCGACGGTGCGATTTCCGATCCGAGGAACACCGCCAGCCCGCATTGGCCGCGTTCGGCATGGACGGGAAAGGCGATGCCGTTGGTGCCGGGCACCAGCGGCGTCATCGCCTCGGTCCAGGCAAGGTTGCGGAACGCCGCGTCCGAACCCGGCACGCCGTCGTCGGCCCACCAGCGCGGTTCGGTCGAAACGCCGGTATGGCGCACCATATCCTCGCCATTGGCGCCGGACATGAATTTCGTCGCTACCGCGATGCTCGGATATTCATTGTCGAAGCAGGGGACGAGGCGCGCGCGTTCGGGCGAGGGACTTACGAAAAACAGGCCGAAGCCCGAGGCGTGAAGATCGACGGCGATCCAGCGGCAGCGGCGCACGGCATCGGGAATGGTGATGATCTGATGGGTTTCCGAACCGAGCGTGAACGCGCCGAACGGGTTGCGATGTTCGTTGAACAGCGCCTCGGCGGCTTCCCTGATTTCGGCTTGTGCGGCAAATGCGTTTTTCAAATGATGCCGCTCCTGATTGCGGTTGCAATCGCCATCGCCCGGTTGGAGGCCGAAAACTTCTGGATTGCGTGGGTGATGTAGCTGTTGACGGTGTTGGACGAGACGCCGAGGATGACGGCGACTTCATCGGTGGTCTTGCCTTCCGAAACCCAGAACAGACATTCGCGCTCACGGTCGGAAAGCGGGTCCTGCATGGCGGCTTGCGCCAGCAATTGCGGGATTTGCGAAAGCGCGTAGCAGCATTTCAGCTGCGCCTTCATCAGTTCGGTGGTGTCGATGCCGCCTGCCTTGGCCGAAGAAAACAGCACCGACAGCCGCTGGCGCCCGACATTCAACCGCAAGGAATAAATCTCCGAATGGCCAAGCACGTCGAGAAGGCGGGCTTCCTCGCCGCTGACCAGGCCGACGGCATCGGGCGCTTCGCTTGCCGTCAGCGGGCGAGGCCGGCTGCCCGGCGCTGCCGTCAGCATCCCTTGCGCGAGGCCTGCGATCAGCCGTTTGCCAATCAGTTCGATGGCGTCGAAAATCCAGTTGGAGGAAACGATGCGCGCATCGTTCTTGTCCTGGTCATGGACGATGGCGACCAGCATGTAGCTGTCGGCGCCGATTTCGGCGCACAGGTTCATGAAGAAGCCGGTCAGGTCGCCACGGCATGAAATATGTGTTCTCGGCCCATCGGAGGGGTCTTTGTCGAGAAGCGCAACGGGACCGTTCATTTTGTCATCAGGCCGGAATCGGTTTCCATGTCCGAGGCCGGCGTTACCGGTAACGGACTTTGCTACGCACAACTTTTACGATTGCACACGCCAAGCACGTAACCGTGCCCGGATCAGGCCCGAATCCGTGAGGGCCGCAGGACCATCGCACACCGGCAGCCGGAAAGCCCGGCACCAGGTTCGAGTGGCAGCCGCGCCCCCCACGGACCGGCTGATTCGTCGTAATTTACGCGCACTCGAATCCGACTTCAAACACGAATTAACGAATTGTTAACTATGTGACT
>DASYCS010000280.1:0-2568 GCA_036500025.1 Mesorhizobium sp.
CAGCACATGCTGCGGCAGATCGAGGTCGCCCGCCGCTTCGCTGATGGAGCGGAAGGCCTCCGGCGATTTTTCAACGAATGCGAAAGCCGGTGACGCCAAGACTCAATCCTCTGCTTCGGGTGCGACCGTCTGGCCGTTGATGACGGCCTTCAATACATGACTCGGGCGAAACACCAGAACGCGCCGTGGCGCGATCGGAACTTCATCGCCGGTCTTGGGATTGCGGCCCATGCGCTGGCTTTTCTGCCGTACGGCGAACGTGCCGAAGGAGGACAGCTTCACCGTTTCGCTTTTGGCCAGGGCGCCGCAAATCTCTTCCAGCATGTCCTCGACCATCTGGGCCGAGTCGGTGCGCGAAAGGCCCACCGCCTGGAAGACCGACTCAGTGAGATCGGCACGCGTCAAAGTTCCCGTCATCGCCCCGCGACTCCAAACTATCCACAGGAGCCTAGGACTGACCGGAAAGGCCGTCAATATCAATTAGATAGGAGAAAAGCCTCATTCTCCGTACACGGCGGCCTTGCAGGGCTACCAGCGCAACAGGCAGGCACCCCAGGTAAACCCGGCCCCCATGGCCTCCAGCAGAACCAGGTCGCCCCGCTTGATCCGCCCATCCTGAACCGCCGTCACCAACGCCAACGGCACCGAAGCGGCGGAGGTATTGCCGTGCATGGCGACTGTCGAGACCACCTTGGCCGCGTCGATGCCCAGCCGCTTGGCGGTCCCGTCCAGGATGCGCTGGTTGGCCTGGTGGGGCACGAACCAGTCGACGTCGGAGACAGGAATTCCAGCCGCCGCTGCCGAAGCCTCGATCGCTGCGGCGATGTTGGTCACGGCGTGCTTGAAAACTTCCCTGCCCTGCATGTGCAGCAGCCCGGCGTTGCGGGTCGAAGAGACACCGCCATCGGTATAGAGCAGATCGTGCAGCCGCCCGTCGGAGAAGATGCGGCTGTTGAGGATGCCCTGGTCGCCATTGTCACCCTTGCCGTCATGGGCTTGCAGCACCACGGCCCCGGCGCCATCACCGAACAGGACGCAGGTGGTACGGTCGTTCCAGTCCAGCACCCGGCTCATGGTCTCGGCGCCGATCAGAAGGATCGTGCGGGCCTGACCGGTGCGGATCAGGCTGTCGGCCAGCGACAGGCCGTAGATGAAGCCGGAACAGACGGCCTGCACATCGAAGGCGGCGCCGCGGCTCATGCCCAGGCGCGACTGCACCATCGTGCCGACGGAAGGAAAGGTGCGATCCGGCGTCGTCGTGGCAACGATGACCATATCCAGTTCGCCGGCGTCGATGCCCGCATCGGTCAGCGCGGCGCGGCCGGCGCCCAGCGCCAGATCGGAGGTGTTCTGGCCTTCCGGCGCGATGTAGCGCTGGATGATGCCGGTGCGCTCGCGAATCCATTCGTCGGAGGTATCGACCTTTTTCGCCAGGTCGCTGTTGGTGACGACATTGTCCGGCAAGCAAGCGCCGCAGCCTATGACACGGGCCCGGATCATGTCAGTTCCGCCTGTTCCAGCGCCGGTTCGATGGCGCCGCGGTCGGCGGCGATGCGCGCATTGATATCAGCCTGGGCCATGTCGATGGCCATGTCGAGGGCACCGGCAAATCCGATGGCGTCGGTGCCGCCATGCGCCTTTACCACCACGCCATTGAGCCCGAGAAAGATGCCGCCCGCCGAGGCGCGCGGATCGAGATTGCGCCGCAGCGTGTTCAGCGCGCCTTGCGAGAAGAACGCGCCAACCATGCCCAGCAGCGACCGCCTGAGGGCCTGGCGAAGATATTGCGAAACCAGCTTGGCGGCGCCCTCAGCGGTTTTGAGGGCGATATTGCCGGTGAAGCCGTCGGTCACCACCACATCGACCACGCCCTGGGTGATGTCGTTGCCTTCGACGAAACCGTGAAAGGCGATCGGCAGTTTCGCGTTGCGCAGGATGTGGGCGGCGCCCCGCACCGCGTCGTTACCCTTCATTTCCTCGGAGCCGACATTCAGCAATCCGACGACCGGCCGCTCTAGGTTGAGCACGGCATGGGCGAAGGCTTCGCCCATCACGGCGAAATCGACCAGTTGTTCGGCGGTGGCGGTGACATTGGCGCCGACATCCAGCACCACGGTGCGTCCGCGCATGGTCGGCCAGATCGACGCGATGGCGGGACGCGAGATGCCCTCGATGGTGCGAAGCTGCAGCATGCTCATCGCCATCAGCGCCCCGGTGTTGCCGGCCGAGATCGCCGCCTGGGCTTCGCCTTTCTTGACGCATTCGATGGCCCGCCACATGGACGTGTTCTGGCCCCGGCGCACGATCTGGCTGGGCTTGTCTTCCATGGTGACGCGCTCGGGCGCATGGCGCAGCGTCACACGATTTTTGAGCTTGGGGGTGCAGGCCAGCAAGGGCGCCAGTATGGCTTCATCGCCATGCAGCAGCACGCCGGTGCCCGGATGCCGTTCCAGCGAACGCAACAGCGCGGCCACGACAATTTCCGGGCCGGCATCGCCGCCCATGGCATCAATCGAGATTGTCAATTCGCGCGCCACGCGAACCCTTTCCGGAAGATTCGTGTCTTCA
>DASYCS010000281.1:0-1906 GCA_036500025.1 Mesorhizobium sp.
CACCGCCGGCGTGCCGCGCAAGCCGGGCATGAGCCGCGACGACCTGCTCGGCATCAATTTGAAAGTGATGGAGCAGGTGGGCGCTGGCCTGAAGAAATACGCGCCCAAGGCCTTCGTCATCTGCATCACCAACCCGCTCGACGCCATGGTGTGGGCGTTGCAGAAGTTCTCCGGCCTGCCCAAGAGCCACGTCGTCGGCATGGCCGGCGTGCTGGATTCGGCCCGCTTCCGCTACTTCCTGGCGGAGGAGTTCAAGGTTTCGGTCGAGGACGTCACCGCCTTCGTGCTCGGCGGTCATGGCGATTCCATGGTGCCGATGATCCGCTATTCGACGGTTTCCGGCATTCCGCTGCCCGACCTCGTCAAGATGGGCTGGACCACGCAGGAAAAGCTCGACCAGATCGTGCAGCGCACCCGTGACGGCGGCGCCGAGATCGTCGGCCTGCTCAAGACCGGCTCGGCCTATTACGCGCCGGCCGCTTCCGCCATCCAGATGGCCGAGAGCTACCTCAAGGACAAGAAGCGCGTACTGCCCTGCGCCGCCAACCTTTCCGGCCAATATGGCCTGAAGGACACCTATGTCGGCGTCCCGGTCGTCATCGGCGCCGGCGGCGTCGAGCGCGTCATCGAGATCGACCTCGACAAGGCCGAGCAGAAAATGTTCGACGCCTCCGTCGCCACCGTGAAGGGCCTGACCGACGCCTGCACGAAAATCGCGCCGCAACTGGCCCAGAAATAAACCGGAGGCTTTGCCGATGAACATCCACGAGTATCAGGCCAAGGCCCTTCTGAAGGGTTTTGGCGCACCGGTGGCCGAGGGCGTGCCGGTATTCAAGGCCAGCGAGGCGGAGGCCGCCGCCAAGGCGCTGCCCGGTCCGCTTTATGTCGTGAAAAGCCAGATCCACGCCGGCGGCCGCGGCAAGGGCAAATTCAAGGAACTGTCGGCCGACGCCAAGGGCGGCGTGCGGCTGGCCAAGACGGTTGCCGAAGTCGTCGCCAACACCAATGAAATGCTCGGTTCGACGCTGGTCACCAAGCAGACCGGCCCGGCCGGCAAGCAGGTCAACCGCCTCTATATCGAGGACGGCGCCGATATCGAGCGCGAGCTTTATCTGTCGATCCTGGTCGACCGCACCGTTGGCCGCGTCGCCTTCGTCGTTTCGACCGAGGGCGGCATGGACATCGAGACGGTCGCGCACGACACGCCGGAAAAGATCGTAACCGTGGCGATCGACCCGGAAAAGGGTGTCGGCACCGATGACATCGCGAAGATCAATGCCGCGCTGAAGCTTTCGGGCGACGCGGCCAAGGACGGCGAAAAGCTGTTCCCGATCCTCTACAAGGCCTTCGTCGAGAAGGACATGAGCCTGCTCGAAGTCAACCCGCTGATCGTCATGAAGGATGGCCGCCTGCGCGTGCTCGACGCCAAGGTGTCGTTCGACAACAACGCGCTGTTTCGCCACCCCGACATTCTTGAACTGCGCGACACCACCGAAGAAGACGCCAAGGAAATCGAGGCGTCGAAATACGACCTCGCTTATGTCGCGCTCGACGGCAATATCGGCTGCATGGTCAACGGCGCCGGCCTTGCCATGGCGACGATGGACATCATCAAGCTTTACGGCGCGGAGCCCGCCAACTTCCTCGACGTTGGCGGCGGCGCGACCAAGGAAAAGGTCACGGCGGCGTTCAAGATCATCACCGCCGATCCGTCCGTCAAGGGCATCCTCGTCAACATCTTCGGCGGCATCATGAAGGGCGACGTCATCGCCGAAGGCGTGGTCGCCGCGGTCAAGGAGGTCGGCCTCAACGTTCCGCTGGTGGTGCGCCTCGAAGGCACCAACGTCGCGCTTGGCAAGAAGATCATCGATGAAAGCGGCCTCAACGTCATTTCGGCCGACGACCT
>DASYCS010000282.1:0-3964 GCA_036500025.1 Mesorhizobium sp.
ACCGGCATCTCGGCGGTCACGGCTTCGGCCGAGCCATGGGACGGCTGCGGCTCAAAAGCAGGCTCAGTCGCCAAATCCTCGAGACATTCGATCTTCGATTCGGCTGCCGGCTCCTGCATCGGCACGGCGGCTTTCGCCTGTTCGCCAACACCTGGAAGCTCACGCCGCCAATCGGCAACGATGCCATCCATCTTTCCAGAAATCCCCGCGGCCCTTGCAGTCCCGGTGGCCTCGGCAATCATTGGCGCATCAGCCCTGGCAACCGGCACGACGGGCTCGGCTGCGATCCGCGCGCTGACCTCGGCAAGCGTCGCCGGCGCCTTCACTGGAACGGAACGCGCAGGAGGTTCCATGCGGGCGGTGGCAGGTTCGGCGGACGGTTGCGGCTGCACCTCCGCCAACGTTGCTGGCCTGCGGCTCTCTACTCCGGCATGAAGTTCGGCGCGGAATGCATCCATATCCGTGCCGCGGACGGCGCCCGGCGCAGGCGCGAGATCCTGGCGCAGTTCATCGGCTTCATCAGGTTGCTTGCGGCCTGTGTCGCTGTCTTCGATAATCCGCCTGATGGAAGCCAGTATCTCTTCCATTGAAGGTTCGCGCTGTACGCTGCTTGCCGTCGCCATCGTCACATCCGCCGCCTTTGTGACCCGTTTCAGATTTTCGTTCCGGCCGAACCCGGATTCGAATCATGGCGACAGCGTAGCCGACGGAACGCCGCACGAGAATCCCCAATCGGGGGACTTGTGGGATTTCAACAGATTAGAGCAGATCCCGAACCAGGAATCGGCCAAGCCAAAACGGCAGCCGGCTTGCGGCTCAGCGGCCGTCCGGCGTGCGCAGGCCGATCCACTTGTCCTTGACGGCGTTGTAGTGCTCTTCAGGCCGGTACTTCGTCACCTGGAGGCCAAGACGTTCGGTCGAGAGATGACCGATAGCCGAAAGAATTGCATAGCTCGCCACCACGACGTCGCGTTCCGAACTGACGAGATTGATCTTGGCGGTAATCAAGTCGTTCTGGGAATTCAACACGTCGAGCGTGGTGCGCTGGCCGACATTGCGTTCCTCTATCACGCCATTGAGTGCGAGTTGCGCGGCGGCGACCAGCGCGCGGTTGGCGTCGACCCCTTCGCGCGAGGCGGTGTATTGCGTCCATGCCGAAGTCACGGCGGCGCGAACGTTGTCGCGGCTGACATCGACTTCGATCCTGGCCTGGCCGAGCGATTCTTTCGACTGGCGAACCTGCGCCGAAGCGCGGCCGCCTTGATAGATCGGCACCGTGAGGGTGGCGCCGATGCTGGCTGAATTGGAATAACCATTCGATGTGCCGGCAAGTGCCGCGCCATTGCCATCCGAGTTACGATAGTCGCGCTCGACCCCGGCAGATGCGGAAAGCTGCGGCAGCAACGCGCCTTCCGCGGATTTGACGGAGAAAGCGGCGGCATCGACAAGGTGCTGGGTAGCCAGAATTGCCGGATGTTCGTTTGATGCAATGGCGACTGCGGCATCGATGCTGGAAGGCAGAAGCTTGCCGACCGGGGCGGCAGCCTTCAACTTGCCCGGCTCGTCGCCGACGATCTGGTGGTAGATCGCAGCGCTTGAAAGTGCCTGCGCGCGTGCGGCGCTGAGCTTGGCGACCGCCGCCGAGCGTGAAGCATCGGCCTGGGCAACGTCGGTGCGGGTACCCTCACCTACCTCGAAACGCGAGCGTGCGGCCCGCGCCTGTTCGGTCAAGAACTGCAAATTCTGCTCGGTGAGCACGGCGACCTGGCGGTCGCGGATCACATCCATGTAGGACGTGGCGGCATTGAGAAGAATGTTTTCTTCCGTGTTGCGCAGGGTTTCGACTGAAGCGGAAACCTGAGACTTGGCGGCGGCAACGTTGTTCTTGGTCTGAAAGCCGTCGAAAAGCGTCTGATTGATCTGTACGCCGAAGCCGCCCGTAGTCAGTCTCGTCGTGTTATTTGCCCCGCCAAACGCGGCCGACGGCCCCCTCGTGCTCGAATAATCGATGCTGCCGGAGCCGATAACGGTAGGCCGGTAGCCCGACTTGGCGATAGCCACGCCTTCATCGGTGACGCGGACGCCGGCACGGGCCGAATTGAGCTGCGAATTATTCTGATAGGCCTTCGACAATGCGCCGGCGATGGTTTCCGCCGATGCAGCGATCGGAGAAAGCGCCGTTGCAGACACAAGGATGGCGGCAAAAACTGATTTGCTTATACGCGACACGACGTATCCCTCACTTTGGTCATGGAAACTACGCCGCGGCAACTGCTTCTAACCAGCCGGCGCGACGTTTTTCAGTTTCCTGCTGCTGGCGCACGCCCCGCGTATCGGTCAGCAGCGATTCCATGGTGGGAAGCGACCACGACCGCGCTGCGGCTGCAAGTCAAAAACATTCAGAATACAAAAGCTTCGGCACGTTCAAAACCGGGTAGTGGCTTTATTGCCGCATTAAATGCCCGCCGACCGCTCACCGCATCGGCCGTTTTCACGAAAAGCCGCGCAATGCCGGCATTGCCATGTCCTTCGACGGCGACCAGCCGGCCACCTTCAGCAAGTTGATCCGACAGGCTCTTCGGCAGCGCCTCGACGGAGCCATCCACGAAAATCACGTCATAGGGCGCGTTCGCCGCATGACCCTCGGGCAGCGCACCGTTGACGACGGTGACGTTGCCGCAACCAAGTTCGCCCAGCGTCGTCCTGGCAAGTTCGCAAAGGGCGGCGTCGCTTTCCAACGCCACGACGGATTTGGCCAGGCGCGAAAGAATGGCGGCGGAATATCCCGTGCCGCAACCAACGACCAATGCCCGATCGCCGGCGGAAACCTCGGTGATTTGCAGGAGCTTGGCCAATGGCGAAGGCTCCATCAGATAGCGCGGACCTTCAGGCCCGGTCGCGATGCGGATATCCTCGTCGATATAGGCGACGTCCTGTTTTTCAGCCGGAACGAACGCTTCGCGCGGCACCGACAGCAAGGCCTCCAGCAACGGAATGCTGGTGACATCGGTGGTGCGAATCTGGCCATCGACCATCTTGACGCGAAGTTCGGAGAAATCAGCGTTCATTTTGCCGCCTTTTTGCCTGCGCGACAGTGCCCGACTTAATTCGATTCGATCCCGCCCGCGCAGGCAGGCCGGGGTCCGGATTTTGGAGGCCTCGCCCGGAATCGAACCGGGGTGCAAGGATTTGCAGTCCTCTGCGTAACCACTCCGCCACGAGGCCTAAACTCAAAACCCGTTTGGATTCAGAGATTTACGAAGGAACAACCTGCCGCCTCGAAAACCACCTTCTTCGCCGTTCCGAATAGACGTTCTTTTTCAGTCCTTCAAGGGGCGCAAACAAAAAAGCCATCTTCGCCACAACCGATCGAAGGCTGAACCACGCGCTGGAAAATCGCGGACGCACCCGTGCCCGCCACTACGCAGCCTAGGACCGCGTGCGCCGCCGCCCCCACCAGATGACGAAACGACGCCTGAGCCGCCGCACCGATGCGAACTCATAGGAAAGCACCAGCAATCCGAGCGGCACCATCCAGAAACCCAGGATGGGCAGGAAGCCGAAGAGGCCGAGAATGGTCAGGGCCAAGCCGATGGCGATTCGCGCCCAGCGCGACCGGGGCATTTTGAACTCGCGGCCGAAAACGGAAATCTTGCGTGCCGGCGCAGCGTCGCCGTCATTTCCTGCGGTCATATTCAACTTCTTATCCGGCTTTTCCAGATCGATCGCTTTCAGGCAATGAGGTCCGCCATGAGTACGGCAAGCAGCTATATAAGAGGCGCCGATGGGAGATTGCGACCATTGGCCGAAAAAAGACCGAGAAAAATGCGAAATGCTTCTTTGCAAAGCTGAAACGGGTTTGCTATAGGCTGCCTCGCACGACAAGAGCCCCCGTTCCCCGGTAGCTCAGTGGTAGAGCAACCGGCTGTTAACCGGTTGGTCGCTGGTTCGAATCCGGCCCGGG
>DASYCS010000283.1:0-2083 GCA_036500025.1 Mesorhizobium sp.
TCGAACACCGCGCCATGCGCGGCCGCCCAGCCATGCGTCGCCGTGCGCCGCGTCGGGTCGAACAGCGCGCCGCGCGCATGCCCGACGATGGAGCCGAACGTCACCGGCGTATAGGGCGCGCGGAACGTGGTCAGGCCTACCTGCGGGATCGGCTTGGCCAGCTCGTCGGCCGCAATCGCCAGGCCGTGCATGTTGGAAGTCTTGCCTTGGTCGGTCGCCATGCCGTTGGTAGTGAAGCGCTTGACGTGCTCGATGGAGCGCATGCCTTCATGCACCGCCTGGCGGATGTCCTTGGCGGTAACGTCGTTCTGGAAATCGACGAATGCCTTGACCGTCGTGCCCGGACCGGCGCCGGGAGCCGATCCCAGCATGCCGCGCGACCAGCTTTCGCTGGCGTCCACCTTCGGCTTGGTGCTCTTGGCCGCTTTTGCGCCGGCATCCCTTGCCGCCTTGGCGCCCGCCGCGCAGGCTTCGTCGATCGTTGCCGAAAGCCCGTCGGTGCCGTTGCATGCGCCGACCGACACGCAATCCTGCGCATAGGCGCCGGGCAGGAAGCGCTTGACTTCGTCGTTGAAGGCGACCTTGCCGCGCGACTGCGAAAACAGGTGCACCGATGGCGTCCAGCCAGCCGACATCAGGATCGCATCGACGGCGATCCTGCGTTCGCCGCCGCCATTTTTCGGCTGCACCACCATCGAGGAAACGCGCAGCTTGCCGCCGGCGCGGATGACGGCGCGGCCGGTGTGCACCTCGATGCCCAGCGCGCGCGCCTCGTCGATCAGCTCACCGGTCGGATTGTCGCGCAGATCGACCAGCGCTGCGATGTTCACGCCGGCCTTCTTCAGGTCGATAGCCGCGGCGTAGGCGCTGTCATTGGCGGTATAGACGCCGACATTCCTGCCGACCGCGACGCCGTAATGGTTGAGATAGATGCGCGCCGCCGACGCCAGCATGACGCCCGGCCGGTCATTGTCGGCAAACACCATGTGGCGCTCGATCGAGCCGGTGGCCAGAACGACGCGCTTGGCGCGGATTTGCCACAGCCGCTCGCGCGGCAGGTCGGCGCCCGGCTTCGCCAGATGGTCGCTGACACGCTCGGTCAGGCCGATGAAATTCTGCGCATAATAGCCAAAGGCAGTCGTGCGCGGCAAAACCCGCACATTGGCCATGGCGTCGAGCCTGGCCACCATCGCCTGCGCCCACGACCAGCCATCCTGCCCGTCGATCCTCGCGCCGCTTTCGAAGCGAAGCGACCCGCCCAGTTCCGCCTGCTCGTCGGCGATGACGACGCGCGCGCCGGTTTCCGCCGCTGCCAGCGCAGCAGCGATGCCGGCCGCGCCGCCGCCCAGCACCAGCACGTCACAATGCTCGTACTGCGCCGCATAATGGTCGGGATCGGCCTTGTCCGGCGCCACGCCGAGGCCGGCGGCTTCGCGGATCTTCGGCTCGTAGAACGACTTCCATGCCGATTTCGGCCACATGAAGGTCTTGTAGTAGAAACCGGCGGAGAAGAACGGCGAGGCAATATCGTTGACCGCGCCGATGTCGAAGGAAAGCGACGGCCAGCGGTTCTGCGAACCGGCCTTCAGCCCGTCATAAATCTCCTGCACCGTGGCGCGAACGTTGGGGGCCTTGCGCGCCGCGTCGCGCTCGATCCCGACCAGCGCGTTGGGTTCCTCCGCGCCTGCCGAAAGAATGCCGCGCGGGCGGTGATATTTGAACGAACGCCCCACCAGATGAACGCCATTGGCCAAAAGCGCCGATGCCAGCGTGTCGCCCTCGACGCCGGCATAAGCCTTGTCGTCGAAGGTGAATTGTACCGGCTTGCCCTGTTTGAGCCGGCCGGCATTGGGAATACGGAACGATGCGCTCATTTGCCCGCTCCCGGCAATTTGGTGGGTTTCGGTTCGCCGGCCTTGTAGGTCATGACGAACTTGTCGGTAATGGTGTCGCGCACCGCGTTGAAGAAGCGCGCGCAGCCATGCACATGCCGCCAGCGCTCATAGATGATGCCCTTGGGATTGGTGCGAATGAAGAAGAACTTCTCGAAATCCGCATCGCTTTCCTCGGCAATGTGCGCGGA
>DASYCS010000284.1:0-21417 GCA_036500025.1 Mesorhizobium sp.
GTTTGCCGGCCTTTGCCAGGCGTTCGATGGCGCGGTCGTAATAGCCGCCGCCATAGCCGATGCGGTGGCCGCGCGCGTCGAAGGCGGCGAGCGGCACCAGCATGATTTGCGGGTCGAGCAACTTCGCCTCCTCATGCGGGCCGATCGTGCCGAAGCCCATCTCGACCATCGGCGCGCCGCGCACCAGTTCGCGAAAGACGATGGTGGTCTTGTCGAGGATGGCCGGCAGGCAAAGCCGCGCGCCGTTTTCGAGCAGCGCAAACATCAGCGGGCGAACATCGACTTCCGAGCGCATCGGCCAGAAGCCGGAGACGACCTGTCCCGGCTCGACGGCGATTTTGTCGCGCGCCGTTCCGGCCATGTCAAGCGCCGCTTCGACGCGCCAGAACGGATCGAGGCCATCGCGGCGGGCAAGCGCTTCGCGGCGCAATTGCTTCTTGATTTCGCTGGGAGAAGTCATCGGAAGGCGAGGATGCACCGAAATCGGCTTTTGAAGAAGTGACGATCCACGCGACCGGTGGAGATGGGATCCCGGGAACCTACAAAGTAGGTGGGCGCCGTGTGTCCAAACCCACGGGCCTGGACAGGGACAGCTCCCTAGGGATCATTAAGGCCCCGGGGAAAATGGTCTCCTGCCGGGAAGCACAGATCGTCACCGCCAATATAGGCCGATGACTGCCGGTTAGCCAGATGCGGCGACGCCCGCATCTGGCTTTATTCGCTGTCTGCCAGCGGCACTTGCGGGGCAGGACCCGGCTCCGTAGGGTTTGAGCGACACAAGGACAGAAAAGAATGCGCTTCGAAGGCACGGCGGCCTATGTCGCCGACAAGGATCTGATGGTGGCGGTCAACGCGGCCATCGCGCTGGAACGGCCGCTGCTGGTCAAAGGCGAACCCGGCACCGGCAAGACGGAACTGGCCCGGCAGGTAGCGGCGGCGCTAGGGCTGGAACTGATCGAATGGAACGTCAAGTCGACCACGCGGGCGCAGCAGGGGCTTTACGAATATGATGCCGTGTCACGGCTGCGCGACAGCCAGCTTGGCGACGAGCGCTTCAACGACATTGCCAATTACATCAAGCGCGGCAAATTGTGGGACGCCTTCGCGGCCGGCCGCAAGATCGTGCTTTTGATCGACGAGATCGACAAGGCCGATATCGAATTTCCAAACGACCTGTTGCAGGAACTCGATAAGATGGAGTTCTTCGTCTACGAGACGGGCGAAACGATCCGGGCGGCGGTGCGCCCCATCGTCATCATCACGTCCAACAACGAAAAGGAACTGCCCGACGCCTTCCTGCGCCGCTGTTTCTTCCACTATATCCGCTTTCCCGATGTCGAGACGCTGCACAGAATAGTCGAGGTTCACTATCCCGGCATCAAGCAGAACCTGGTGCGCGCCGCACTTACCCAGTTCTACGAAATCCGCGACGTGCCGGGGCTGAAGAAGAAGCCATCCACTTCGGAAGCGCTGGACTGGATAAGGCTGCTAATCGCCGACGACATCGATCCAGCCGATCTGCGCGCCGATGCGAAAAACGCGCTGCCGAAGCTGCACGGCGCATTGCTGAAGAACGAGCAGGACGTGCATTTGTTCGAGCGCCTGGCTTTCATGGCGCGGCGGCAAGGGTGAGGAACGGTCGCATAGCGGACGAACGCCCGCAGCGATAGTGAAGGGCCGGGCATATCGAACATCAAGGAGCAAGCCAGATGACGGATATTACGGTCCGATCGCTCGAAAAGTCCGACCATGCCGATTGGCGGCGGCTGTGGACGAGCTATCTGGATTTTTACGAGACGAAACTGCCGGAAGAAATATACGCGACGACCTGGGAGCGCCTTTTCAGCGGCGGCGAGTTCGAGCCGAAAGGCTTGATTGCGCTGGTCGACGGCAAGGCTGTCGGCTTGACGCATTATCTTTACCACCGGTCCGGCTGGTCGCTGGCCAATACCTGCTATTTGCAGGATTTGTTTGCCGACGAGACCGCGCGCGGCAAGGGCGTCGGCGCCGCGCTGATCGAGGCGGTGCGGCGGGAGGCGGAAAAGCTCGGCGTCGACAATGTCTACTGGCTGACGAACGAGAAAAACGCCACGGCGCGCAAGCTCTACGACCGCGTGGCGCGGCATTCCGGGTTCATCAAGTATCGCCTGTCGTAGCGCGGCGATGTTCATCCCGTTCTTCCTCGAACTGAAGGCCGCGAAAATTCCGGTTTCGCTGCGGGAATATCTGTCGCTGCTGGAGGGGCTGGAGGCGGGGCTGGTCGATTACGATGCCGAGGGGTTTTACTACCTCGCCCGCGCCGCGCTGGTGAAGGACGAGCGCCATATCGACCGGTTCGACCGGGTGTTTGCGCATTTCTTCAAGGGCGTCGAGGCGCTGGCGGGGGAAGGCGCCGTCGATGTTCCCGATCTGCCCGAAGACTGGCTGCGGAAACTGGCGGAAAAGCATCTCAGCGACGAGGAGAAAAAGCTGGTCGAGGCGCTGGGCGGCTTCGACAGACTGATGGAGACGCTGAAGCAGCGGCTTGAGGAACAAAAGGAGCGGCATCAGGGCGGCTCGAAATGGATCGGCACAGCCGGCACCTCGCCCTTCGGCGCCTATGGCTACAACCCGGAAGGCGTGCGCATCGGCCAGCAGGAAAGCCGCAACCGGCGCGCCGTCAAGGTGTGGGACAAGCGCGAGTTCAGGAATTTCGACGATGGCGTCGAGCTTGGCATCCGCAACATCAAGGTCGCGCTGAAGCGCCTGCGCCGCTGGGTGCGCGAAGGGGCGGCGGAGGAATTCGACCTGCCCGGCACCATCCACGCCACCGCCGAGCATGGCTATCTCGACGTGCGCACCCGCCCCGAGCGGCGAAATGCGGTGAAGCTTTTGATGTTCTTCGATGTCGGCGGCTCGATGGACGAGCATATCAAAAGCGTCGAGGAACTTTTCTCGGCCGCGCGCGCCGAATTCAGGCAGCTCGATTTCTTCTATTTCCACAATTGCGTCTACGAGCATGTCTGGAAGGACAACCGCCGCCGCGCCGAGACCGTCTCGACCTTCGACCTCGTCCATAAATACGGAGCCGACTACAAGGCCGTCTTCGTCGGCGACGCCGCGATGAGCCCTTACGAGATCGCCCAGCCGGGCGGCTCGGTCGAGCACTGGAACAAGGAGGCCGGCAGCGTCTGGCTTTCGCGCCTGCTCCAGCAATGGCCGAATGCGGTGTGGCTCAATCCGGAAGCGGAAAAGAACTGGGGCTATACGCATTCCACCGGCATGATAGGCGAGCTTTTCGGCGGCCGCATGTTCGGGCTGACGCTGGCCGGGCTGGAAGCCGCGACCCGGCAATTATCGCGGAAGCACTGAACGCTTCAGGCTTTCGGTACGATTGCCTAAGCCTGGTTTTTCGCGCGCAGGCCGCGTTCGCACAGCTCCGACTGAACCGCATCCTGGAGGCTGAGAATCTGGGAGCGGATCGTCTCGTCCGGCAGGCCGGAGGCGCGCATGGAGGCGACGATGCCGGCAATGCGGGTGCGCCAAAATACGCTGGCGGCGGGGCCGTGCACGCATTCCAGATCATCGACGATGGAGCGCACGAGGGCGGCGCGGGAGGGGAGCGGGAAGGGAATCAGTTCAGCCATGCAGGCAAAATCAACGATCGTGGTTTATGGACCGTAAACGCCGGCAAACTGTCTGCCGAAACAGCTTCGTCGGGCGGTGCGGCGAGAAGCATCGGCGCTTGATAAAAAAGCCCCGCACGCCAGGCATGCGGGGCTTTGATCTGGTGATCCCGACTGGATTCGAACCAGTGGCCTACAGATTAGGAATCTGCCGCTCTATCCGACTGAGCTACGGGACCATGCGGCCAGACACATAGCGGCTTCCAGACGCTGCGCCAAGTGCGAAGCTGCGTTCGGCGTGGCGGCGCTTTGCGGGTCTATGCCGCGAGCGCGGTTTCGGCGATCTTCACCCAGTAGCTGATGCCGTGCGGAATGGCCTCGTCGTTGAAGTCGTAGGCGGGGTGGTGAAGGCCGGCGGTATCGCCATTGCCGATGAAGATGAAGGCGCCGGGGCGAGCCTCCAGCATGTAGGAGAAATCCTCGCCGCCCATCACCGGCGGCATGGCGCGGATGACCTTGGCGTCACCCGCCACGGCTGCCGCCACGTCGCCGGCGAAGACGGTTTCCTCGGCATGGTTGAAGGTGACGGGGTAATTGGCGTCGTAGTCGATCTCGATCTCGGCGTTGAACGTTGTGGCGATGCCGGCGCAGATGGCGCGCATGCGCTGCTCGGCCATCGCCGCCATTTCCTTTTTCAGCGTGCGAACCGTGCCGGCGATCTCTGCCTTTTCGGGAATGACATTATAGGCGTCGCCGGCGTGGAATTTCGTCACCGACACCACCAGCGCCTCGACCGGATCGGCGTTGCGCGAGGCGATCGTCTGCAACGCCGTCACCAGATGGCTGGTGATGACGATCGGGTCGATGGTGCCGTTGGGCATCGCCGCATGGCCGCCGCGCCCCTTGACGGTGATGGTGAATTCGGCGGTCGCCGCCATGATCGGGCCGGGGCGGATGGCGAAGCAGCCGACCGGTAGGGTCGGCATGTTGTGCATGCCGAAAACCTTCGAAATGCCGAAGCGGTCCATCATGCCGTCCTTGACCATCTCGTTGCCGCCGCCGCCGCCTTCTTCGGCGGGCTGGAAGATGACGGCGACCGAGCCGGCGAAGTTACGCGTTTCGGCCAGATATTTGGCGCCGCCGAGCAGCATGGCGGTGTGGCCGTCATGGCCGCAGGCATGCATCTTGTTTGGAACCGTCGAGGCATAGAGCTTGCCGGTGATCTCGTTGATCGGCAGGGCATCCATGTCGGCGCGCAGGCCGATGGTTTCGCCCGCGCCGAGCCGGCCGCGGATGATGCCGACGACGCCGGTGCGGCCAAGGCCGGTCACCACTTCGTCACAGCCGAATTCCTTCAGCTTCTCGGTGACGAAGGCGGCGGTCTGGAAGACATCGAAATTAAGCTCCGGCGTCTGGTGCAGGTGGCGTCGCCAGCCGCTGACTTCTTCCTGCATCTCGGCGGCGCGGTTCAGGATGGGCATGGTGGCATCTCGCTGTTGATTTGCTTTTGTCGGGCTTGCTGCAATCGTGATCGCCCGGTGCTTTGCCATGTTAGTGTCACATAGGCTAAATAGCACCGGAGAAAATCGCGGGCCGATGTCCGCTACACCACGGTGCCGCCTGGCTGTTGAAACCTTACGGAGACAACCGCGATGACGGCAAGAGGCGATTTCGGATGGCATCATGAATTCCAGGCGTTTTCCAAGACTTGTACTGGCCGGCATGGTTGCCCTGCCGGCGTTCTGCGCGCCGGTGATGGCCAACCCTTCGCTGCTGTTCGACCTGAAAACCGGCAAGGTGCTGGAGCATCGCGATGCCTTCAAGCGCTGGTATCCGGCTTCGCTGTCGAAGCTGATGACCGCCTATGTGACCTTTCGCGCCATCGATGCCGGCGATGTCCGGCTTGATTCGCCGATCAAGGTGACCAAGCATTCGGCCGCCGAGCCGCCGTCGAAAATGGGCTTCAAACCGGGCCAGGTGATGCGGCTGGACAATGCGATGAAGATGATGCTGGTCAAGTCGGCCAACGACATCGCCATGGCCATCGGCGAGAATGTCGGCGGTTCGCAGGCGGCGTTTGCCGAGCGCATGAATGCCGAAGCGCAAAGGCTCGGCATGACCGGCTCGCATTTCGTCAACCCGAACGGGCTGTTTTCGACCGAGCAATATACGACGGCGCGCGACCTTGGCCTGCTGGTGATGGCGATCCGCAACGAATATCCGCAATATGCCTCCTGGTTCTCCATCGAGGGGCTGGCGCTCGGCAAGCGCACCATTCCGAACTACAATCTTCTGGTCGGCCGCTATCCCGGCGCTGACGGCATGAAAACGGGCTTCGTCTGCGAATCGGGCTTCAACCAGATCGGCTCGGCGACGCGTAACGGGCGCACGCTGGTGGCCGTGGTGCTGGGCGAACAGACGGCGATCACCCGCGCCGAGGTGGCGGCAAAACTGCTCGACCAGGGATTTGCCATCCCGACGAGCGCCGCGACCACCGTGGCCGCCCTGCCAAGCTATGGCGACGCCGTATCTGAAAACAACATGCGCGAAGAGCTGTGCAGCAAGAAGCCGGCGAGCGCGCAGTCCGAAGCGCCGGTCGTCGCCGCCAAGCCGAAATCGCCCTACCAGGTCAAGCTGGTTGCGCCTACGCTGGTGGCGGTCAGCCTCGGCGGCGCGACAGGCCCGCTGCCCAAGGCGATGGTCGGCAAGGTCGAATATGCGGACGTGCCGACGCCGAGCTGGCGGCCGGACCGGCCATCGCCGTTCGGCGAGGATGCCGTGGCCGCCCAGGGCGACCAGTCGGCCAAGGGCCTTTGAGCGTGCAGGGCTTGCCGATCCCGGTTTCGGTGCTGACGGGGTTTCTGGGCGCCGGCAAGACGACGCTGCTCAACCGGCTGCTGAAAGACCCGGCGCTCACCGATACCGCCGTCATCATCAACGAGTTCGGCGACGTGGCCATCGACCACCTGCTGGTCGAGCAGGCATCGGACGGGGTCATCCAGCTTTCCGACGGTTGCCTGTGCTGCACCGTGCGCGGCGAACTTGTCGATACGCTGGCCGATCTGGTCGACCGGCTACAGACGGGCCGCATCAAGCGGCTTGCCCGCGTCATCATCGAAACGACCGGCCTTGCCGACCCCGCGCCGGTGTTGCAGGCGATCATGGCGCATCCGGTTCTCGTCCAGGCATTCCGGCTCGACGGCGTCATCACCATCGTCGATGCGGTCAATGGCAGCGCCTCGCTCGATGGCCATGTCGAGGCGGTGAAGCAGGCGGCGGTGGCGGACCGCATCGTTTTGACCAAGACCGATCTGGCGGACGACATTCGCGCCGTCGATGCGTTGCGCCTTCGCCTGCGCGGCCTCAACCCGAATGCGGCGCTGCTCGACGCCGGCGATCCGGGCACGGGCGTGGCGTCGCTGTTCGATTGCGGGCTTTACAACCCGGCCACCAAAACCGCCGACGTGCGCCGCTGGCTGGGCGAGGAAGCGCAGCATGACCACAGCCCGCACGGTCATGAGGGGCCTGATCATCGGGGGCATGAAGGCCACGACCACGGCCATCGCCACGATGCGAGGGTGAAATCGCATACGCTCATCCATGACGGGCCGGTGCCGCTTGCGGCCATCGAGATGTTTCTCGACCTGCTGCGCTCGACGCATGGCGACCATCTGCTGCGCATGAAGGGCATCATCGAACTGAGCGACGACCGCTCGCGGCCGCTGGTCATCCATGGCGTGCAGAAGACGCTGCATCCGCCAATCCGGCTGGCGGCGTGGCCGGACGAACAACGCGGCACCCGGCTGGTGCTGATCACGCTCGACATGCCGCAGGATTATGTGCAGCGGCTGTTTGCGGCTTTCACCAACACCCCCGCCATCGATACGCCGGACCGGGCGGCGCTGGAGGAAAACCCGCTGGCGATTGCCGGGCGTCGGTAGCAAGGGCGGTAAAAGCGATGAAAAAGACCGAAGCGAGCGAAGGCCGGTCTCCTTCCCAACAGATCGATGCAAGGATCGCCGAGCTGGGTGACTGGCGCGGCAGGACGCTGGCCCATATCCGCGCGCTGATCATGCAGGCTGACCCCGAGGCGGTCGAGGAGTGGAAGTGGCGCGGCGTACCTGTCTGGGAGCATGGCGGGCAAATCTGCACCGGCGAGACCTACAAGAGCGCCGTCAAGCTGACCTTCCTGAAGGGGGCATCGCTGCCCGACCCATCCGGTCTTTTCAACGCCAGCCTTGAAGGCAATGCGCGCCGCGCCATCGACCTGCATGAGGGCGATGAAATCGACGAGGACGCCTTCAAGACGCTCATCTGCGCCGCCGTCGCGCTGAACATGGCGAAGGCACGGAAATAAGCCGGCCTATCCCGTTTAACAGCGCCCGCTCAGCCGGTATTCCAGCCATAATAGGTCAGCGGGTCGCCGCTGCGCGGATGCACGCCATGGCGCAGCACGGTCAGGCCGGCCTTCTCATAGAAGCGGCAGGCTCTTTCGTTGGTTGCGCGCGTATGGAGCGTGAAGCCGTCCGGCATGACGGCCATTGCGTGTCGGAGCAGCGCGCGGCCAATACCGGCGCCCAGCGATCCGGGCCGCACGAACAGCTCGGCCAGAACCGCTTCCGCTGGCCTGATGGCGAGAAAGCCGACGATCTCGTCGCCGCGACAGGCAAGCGTGACCTGCCAGCCGGCGGCAAATTCCGCGTCGAGCCGGCCTCGCAACTCGGCTTCGGTCGGCATAACGGCGGGTCCGACGCCGGGCAGGCTGGCGCTGCGGTGCCAGATTTCGGCAATCGCATCGTAATCCGCCTCGCATGACGGGCGCAGTTCGCAGGCTTGCCTTGCATCATTCATGACCGGACCCAATCATTATGACCAGACGCATGGCGCTGACCGCAAAGGCAAGGGCGTCGCATCCTGGAGCTGTTCTGGTTTTCACCGAATCGACAAAACCGCTCCATCTCTTTGTTTTAGCCGCATTTCCGGACGCAAACCGTTTCATACTTTTGCTGGAATCCGCGCTCGACCAGAAAGCGGTGCATGCCGCTGTCGGCCACCGTCTCCACCAGCCGGTGGCCGTCCTCGCGGCAAAAGGCCGGAATGTCGAGCGTGGCCAGCGGATCGGTGGTTTCCAGCCACAGCAGGCTGCCGGGCCGCATGCCTGCCAGCTTCTTTTTGGCTTTCAGCACCGGCATGGGGCAGTTCAGCCCCTTGAGGTCGTAGATGTCGATGGTGGCGGGCAAGGCGGCGTCAGCCACCAAACATGCCGAGCAGCTTTTTCTTGAGCTTGGAGACGGTGCCGTCCGACTGCGCGGTCTGCGTCTCGGCAACCGGCATGGCCTCGGCTTCCTGCGCGGCTGGAACCGTGCCGGTGGCGGCGGGGGCTTCCTCGGCCGCCTTGGCGTCCGCCAGTTGCTGCTTGGCGGCTTCCTTTTCGGCGATGGCCTGCGCCTTCGCTGCTTCCTTTGCCGCCTTGGCGGCGGCAATCTGGGCTTCTTTCTCGGCGGCGGCCTTCTCCTTGGCGGCCTTTTCGGCGTCGAGCGCCGCCATCTTGCGCCCGGCCGGCGAATCGATGCGGCCCATGCGCGCCGTTTCGGTTATCGAGCCATCCGAGTTGAGCGACGGCGGCTCGATCGGCACGCGCTCGCCACGGGCGCGCTTCTTCGACCAGTCGGAAACAAGTGCCGCTTCCTTGAGGCCGGCGATGGTCGGCCTGGGCGCGGGCGTGCTGGCCTTGATGGCGCTGCCATAAGCGGCATCGTAGGAGCTTTGATAGGAATTAAAGGCACTTTTCAGCGAATCCGGCTGGGTGGTCGCGGGGCATGCGCCGGTTGGGTTGAAGGTCTGGCCATCGGCGGCGATCTGGTTGAAGACGTAGCGCTTCTCGCAGACATCGACCTTCGGCGGCACCTTGGTGACCTCGAAATTGTCGTAGCCGACCTTCAGCATCTTCCAGAAGCCGTAGTTCGGGTCGTTGCGGTAGCGCGCCATGTTGGCGGCGGTCATGCGGAACGGAAAAGCCTGGATCTGGAATTCGGTCTGCCCGCCCTGGAAAGCGTCGCGGCCAAAGGCGTAAATCTGCTCGATCTGGGCGTCGGTCATCGAATAGCAGCCCGACGACGAGCAAGCGCCATGCACCATCAGATTGGCGCCGGAGCGGCCATTGGCGCGGTCATAGGCGTTCGGATAGCCGATATTGAAGGCGAGGGGGTATTTCGAGTTCGGGTTCATCTGCGAGGGGCGAACGGTATAGAAGCCTTCCGGCGCCTGGCGGTCGCCCTCGGTGAATTTCGGGCCGAGCTTGCCCGACCATTTGCAGATGTCGTAGCTGGCGACGATGTCGTAGCGGCCGTTGGTCTTGGCCTTCCAGATCTCCAGCTTGCCTTCTTCCTTGAAGATGCGCGCCATGACGGATGAATTGCGCACCATGCCCTTGGCCTTCATGTCGGCCAGGATTTTGTCGGGCAACTGCTTGCTGGCGACGTCGGAAAAGTCCTTCATGGACGAATCCGTGCAGCCCGCAACGGCGATTGCGGCGATCAGGAGTCCGGTGCGGGCAAGCTTTGCAAACATGGATCGGCTATCGTCTTCATTGTGGCGCGGCATTCCCGCGCCTTCTTTCGGTCGTCTCGAATGGACCTTAAGTCCGTTAACCTTGAAAATTCCTTACCGCAAGCGCGCCCCAAGCCCGTTGCCGCGCCTCCACTGACCTGATTGCAGCGGCATTTTTGTGGCAAAGATGGGGCGTCCGCCGCAATTGGCCGGCAGCGGCGGCAAGTTCGCCGCGTCTAGAGGCTGCGGCCCATGGCCAGGTATTTTTCGCGGCGCTGTTCGCGGAAATCGGCGTTCGAGCCGGCAAAATCCTTCATCGTCCGGGCAATAAGGTCGCCGGTCGCGGCGATCACCGCCTGCGGCGCACGGTGCGCGCCACCCAGCGGCTCCGGCACGATGGCGTCGATGATCTTCATTTCCAGCAAATCCTGCGCGGTGATCTTCATGTTGGTCGCCGCATCCCTGGAGCGCGTGGTGTCGCGCCACAGGATCGAGGCGGCACCTTCCGGCGAGATCACCGAATAGATCGAATGTTCCAGCATGTAGACGCGGTTGGCGGTGGCGATGGCGATGGCGCCGCCGGAACCGCCTTCGCCGATGACCACCGAGATGGACGGCACTTTCAGGCCAAGGCAGGCCGAGGTCGAGCGGGCGATGGCTTCGGCCTGGCCGCGTTCCTCGGCGGTGACGCCGGGAAAGGCGCCGGCGGTGTCGACCAGCGTCAGCAGCGGTATCTTGAAATGGTCGGCCAGTTCCATCACACGCACCGCCTTGCGGTAGCCTTCGGGGCGCACCGAGCCGAAATTGTGCTTGAGGCGGCTTGCCGTGTCGGAGCCTTTTTCCTGGCCGATCACCGCCACAGGCTCGCCGCGAAAGCGGGCGAAGCCGCACAGGATCGCCTGGTCCTCGCCGAAATTGCGGTCGCCAGCCAGCGGCGTGAAATCGGTCAGCAGGCCGCTGATATAGTCGACGCAGTGCGGCCGGTCGGGGTGGCGGGCGACCTGCACCTTCTGCCACGGGCTCAGCGCCTTGTAGGCGTCGCGCAGCGCATCGCGCGAGCGCTTTTCCAGCCGGGCGATCTCGTCGGCGACATCGACCGCCTCGCCGCTTTCGGCAAGCTTCTTCAGCTCGATGATCTTGCCTTCGAGGTCGGCGACCGGTTTTTCGAAATCAAGGTAATTATACATGCTTGAGCGGACCGATACGCCAAAGATTGAGCCAAGCGAAACCGAAAAGCCACGGCCGCGGGCAGCGGAATGTCGCCTTCACATAGCGGTAGAGAGCCTAGTCGGCAAGCGGGTGATGATCGTTGACCAGCCGCACCAGCCGCTCTTCCAGCACATGGGTGTAGATTTGCGTGGTCGATATATCGGCATGGCCGAGCAGTTGCTGCACGGCGCGCAGGTCGGCGCCATTTTGCAGAAGATGGCTGGCAAAGGCGTGGCGCAGCACATGCGGCGATATTTTTGCCGAGGCGATGCCGGCGCGCGCGGCAAGCCCTTTCAGGTCGCGGGCAAACACCTGCCGCGAAAGCGCGCCGCTCTCGGAAGCCGCCGGAAACAGGAACGGGCTTTGCGCCAGCGCCGGCACTTTCTGGCGCGCACCGAGCCAGGTCTTCATCGCCGTCCTCGCCTTGGCCGACAGCGGCACCATGCGTTCCTTGTCGCCCTTGCCGCGCACCATGAAGAAGCGGTCGTCGCGCTGCGCCACCGTCACCGGCAGGCCGACCAGTTCGGAAACGCGCAAGCCGGTGGCGTAGAGCACTTCGACCAGCGCATGGAGGCGCAGCGCCGCCAGCGGATCGCCTTCGCCCTGCGCCGGGTCGCCTGCTTCCAGTGCGGCGCGGTCGAGCAGGCGGCCGGTGTCGGCCTCGCTCATCGTCTTGGGCAGCGGGCGGTCCTTGCGCGGTGAGTCCAGCGTGCCGGTCGGGTCGTCGGCGCGCAGGCCTTCGGCGTAGAGGAACTTGTAGAATTGGCGAATGGCGGAAAGTTTTCGCGCCTGCGAGGTGGCGGCAAAGCCGCGCGCGGCGATGTCGTTCAGATAGGCGCGCAGGTCGCCGGTGCCGGCCGTGGCCAGGCCGCCCGCTATCTGCTCCGAGGCGTCTTCGAGGTCGCGGCGATAGCTGGAAAGCGTGTTTTCGGCGGCACCGCGTTCGGCGCTCATCATTTCCAGAAAGGCCTCGATGCGGGCGGCGCTGTTCATTTGGCGGGATAGCGTTTTATGGCGGGGTCGAGCCTGGCGGCTGGAATGCGCACGCTGATCTCGGCCTTTTTCGGTTCGACGAACAGCACCAGCGCAAACATCACGCCATAGGCGATGCCGGCCAGGATGAGCAACGTCACGACAAAGCGAAACAGCGTCGGCATTCTCTTTCGCCCGTCTATTTTCCGAATAACTAATATCCCCGTCCCGTTATGGGACGCCGCAAAATCCATTTCAAGCCGCAAGCGGCACGTAGCCGGGTTCGCCAAGCCATGCTTGACGTAAACGGCCTTTTCATGTCGATACGGAGCCTCGATGGCCCGGAATTCGATGAACGCTCAACCGCAACCCCCGCAAGCTGGAAGTCATGCCGAGCTGATCGAGCGGCTGGGTGGCTGCTCCATCGTGTTCGTCGGGCTGATGGGCGCGGGCAAGACGGCGATCGGGCGCAAGGTCGCCACCATGCTGGGGCTGCCCTTCATCGACAGCGACCACGAGATCGAGAGCGTTTCGCGCATGACGGTCCCGGAACTGTTCGAGCATTATGGCGAGAGCGAGTTTCGCGCGCTGGAGCAGCGCGTCATCCTGCGCCTGCTGGAAAACGGCCCGCAGGTTCTGTCGACAGGCGGCGGCGCCTTCATGAATGAGCAGACGCGCGAGGCCATTGCCGGGCAGGGCGTTTCCGTCTGGCTCAAGGCCGATCTCGATCTTCTGATGGAGCGTGTTTCCAAGAAGCAGAACCGGCCGCTTTTGAAAAATCCCGATCCGCGCGGCGTGCTGGCGCGGCTGATGGACGAGCGCTATCCGGTCTATGCCACCGCCGCCATCGCGGTGCAGACCCGCGACGAGCGCAAGGAAACCATAGCGGCGGAAGTGATTGAGGCGCTGGAGCGGCATTATTCAATTGCCGGCGCCGTTGCCGGCGGGGTGGAGGCCGGCGGGGTGGAAGCCGGTGGGGTGGAAGAATGAACGAAACAGTCACCGTCACCGTCGGTCTTGGCGAGCGCGCCTATGACATATTGATCGGCCCCGGCCTGCTGGCGCGCGCCGGCGAGGAGATCGCGCTGCGCCTTTCCGGCACGCGCGCGGCAATCGTCACCGACGAGAACGTCGCCGCCGCGCATCTCGATACGCTGAAGGCGGGGTTGGCCAGGGGCGGCGTCGAGGCGGCCGTCATCACGCTGCCGCCCGGCGAAAAGACCAAGAGCTTCGAGCATTTGCAGGATGTGGTGGACGGCGTGCTGGCCGCCAGGCTGGAGCGCCGCGATACCGTCATCGCCTTCGGCGGCGGCGTCATCGGCGACCTGGCCGGCTTTGCCGCCGGCATCACGCGGCGCGGCATGAACTTCGTGCAGATACCGACATCGCTGCTGGCGCAGGTGGATTCCTCCGTCGGCGGCAAGACCGGCATCAACAGCGCGCGCGGCAAGAACCTCGTCGGCGTCTTCCATCAGCCGAAGCTGGTGCTGGCCGATACGGAAGTGCTGGATACGCTGCCGATCCGTGAATTCCGTGCCGGCTATGCCGAGCTTGCCAAATACGGGCTGATCGACCGGCCCGACCTGTTCGACTGGCTGGAGAAGAACTGGCAGGCGGTGTTTGCCGGCGGGCCGGCGCGCATCACGGCGATCGCCGAGGCCTGCCGCGCCAAGGCGGATGTCGTTGCCCGCGACGAGTTCGAGCAGGGCGACCGCGCGCTGCTCAATCTTGGCCATACGTTCGGCCACGCGCTGGAGGCGGCGACGCAGTATGACGGCGCGCGTCTCGTCCATGGCGAGGGCGTTGCCATCGGCATGGCGCTGGCGCACCGCTTTTCCTCGCGCATGAACCTTGCCAGCCCCGACGACGCGGCGCGTGTCGAGGCGCATCTCAAGGCTGTCGGCCTGCCATGGCGAATGGCCGATATTGCAGGCGAACTGCCGGACGCCGAGGCGCTGCTCGGCTTCATCGCGCAGGACAAGAAAGTGTCGCGCGGCGCGCTCACCTTCATTCTGACGCGCGGCGTCGGCCAGTCCTTCATCGCCAGGGACGTGCCTGCCTCCGAGGTGCTTTCGTTCCTGAAGGAAAACCATCCCGGCGATGGCGGAAAAGGTCGGGCATGAACGAAGCGGGCTGGATCGCCGCCGGCGTCCTGGCTGTGCTTTGCGCCGCGGCGTTCGCCCTGCGCGCCCGCCTGCTTGCCGCGCTTGGCCTTGAATTGAGGGCGGTGTGCGCCGACGAGCCACGCAACGGCGCATCGGCCGAGCGCAATGGCGAACCGGCCGGCGCGGCCCGCGGCCGGCTGGACAGCCTGGCCGACCTCGACGAACTGGAAGTCTCGGACATTATGGTCCACCGCACTAATATGCGCTCGGTCAATGCCGATAACGCACCGGAAGCTGTGGTGCGCGAAATCCTGCAAAGCCCGCATACCCGGCTGCCTTTGTGGAAAGGCTCGCTCGACAACATCGTCGGCATGCTGCACGCCAAGGACGTGTTGCGGGCGCTGAACGAGGTCGACAACGATTTTTCGCGCGTCGATGTGATGAAGGTGGCGTCGAAACCCTGGTTCGTGCCCGACACGACGACGCTTCGCGAGCAGCTCAACGAGTTCCTGCGCCGAAAGGCGCATTTCGCCATCGTGGTCGACGAATATGGCGAGGTCGAAGGGCTGGTGACGCTGGAAGACATTATCGAGGAGATCGTCGGCGAGATCGCCGACGAGCACGATATCGGCATGCAGGGCGTCAAGCGCGAGGCCGACGGCTCGATGGTGGTGGACGGCACGGTGCCGATCCGCGACCTCAACCGCGCGCTCGGCTGGGACCTGCCAGACGACGAGGCGACGACGATCGCCGGCCTCGTCATCCACGAGGCGCAGTCGATCCCCGAGGAAAAGCAGGCGTTCACCTTCCACGGCAAACGCTTCATCGTCATGAAGCGCGACAAGAACCGCATCGCGCGGGTGCGGATCAAGCCGGTGCCAGTGGAAGCCGGTCCTCAGATTCCGCCAAAGCGGTTGTAGGCCGCCTGGCGGGCGCAGAACCTCACCAGCGCGTGGCCTCGCCGGGGGCGGCGGTTTCGATGGCCAGGGCGTGCAGGCCGGCCTTCAGCTCTTCGGCCAGCAGGGCGTTGACGGCGCGGTGGCGTTCGAGGCGGCTCATGCCCGAAAAGGCGCCGGCCACGATGCGGACGCGGAAATGGGTTTCACCGCTGCCGTCGAACTGCGCATGGTGGCCGCTTTCGACGTGGTGATGGCCAGCGTGGAGGTGGCTTTCATTGACGATTTCCAGCCTCTGCGGCGAAAAGGCCGTCGCCAGCTTGTTTTCAATCGTCGCTTGTATGGACATTGCCACTTCCCTTCGCCACATATGCCGCGCCGCGACAAATTCGGCCTGCCGCCCGCATAATGCCTTGATTCAGCGGTTAGGGCGATCAATCCCGAAATGTCAATTCTTGTTTCGCAGCGCGAACAGATCATAGATACACCCGATGAAGCCGTACCCGAAATATTTCGAGAAGATTCGCGTCCGCCCCGACAAGGAAGCGGAAGCGAAGTCGCACGCGCCGATCTGCCAGTGGGATGGCTGCAAGGAAGCCGGAACGCATCGCGCGCCGGTCGGCCGCATGAAGGAAGGCGAATATTTCCGCTTCTGCATCAACCATGTGCGCGAGTATAATAAGAGCTTCAATTATTTCTCCGGCGTGCCCGACAGCGAGGTCGCGCGCTTCCAGAAGGAAGCGATGACGGGCAACCGTCCGACCTGGAAAATGGGCGTCAACGGCGCGGCGACGACGGGATCGTCGCCGGATTACGCAAAGGCGCGCTCCGGCCGCGCCGGCTACCACAACCGCATGCGCGACCCGTTCGACCTGTTCAAGGGGCCGAAAGACCCGCGCCAGCCACGCGAGCGCAAGGCCAAGCCGCTTGAGGCCAAGGCGCTGGAAACGCTTGGCCTTGATACGAAGGCGACTGGCAACGACATCAAGGCGCGCTATAAGGAACTGGTGAAGCGCCATCATCCGGATGCGAATGGTGGCGACAGAGGTTCGGAAGACCGGTTCCGCGATGTGCTTCAGGCCTATCGCGTGCTCAAGCAGGCGGGCCTGTGCTGAGCGAGCCTGCGGTCCATGCTTTTTTCCAACTTTCATCCGGTTGGAAAAGGTTCTAAGACGCCCCCGAACATTTCGATTGCCGGCGAAGCGCAACGGCTTCGCCCCTGGAGACGTTGAGGCGTTATGAACAAGGTCGACCGCGACATCGCTAACCTGCCGGACACCACCGTTTCGGTGAAAGACCATTTCGGTTTCGACTCCAAGATGGTCATTCCGGCCTATTCGGTGACGAGCGAGCATGTGCCGGACCTCGATCCCGACTATTTGTTCGACCCGCAGACGACCTCGGCCATCCTCGCCGGCTTTGCCTATAACCGCCGCGTCATGGTGTCGGGCTATCACGGCACCGGCAAGTCGACGCATATCGAGCAGGTCGCCGCCCGCCTCAACTGGCCTATGGTGCGCGTCAACCTCGACAGCCATGTCAGCCGCATCGACCTCGTCGGCAAAGACGCGATCGTCGTCAAGGAAGGCATGCAGGTCACCGAATTCCGCGACGGCATCTTGCCCTGGGCCTATCAGCACAATATCGCGCTGTGCTTCGACGAGTACGATGCCGGCCGTCCCGACGTCATGTTCGTCATCCAGCGCGTGCTGGAAGCCTCGGGCCGCCTGACGCTGCTCGACCAGAGCCGCGTCATCCGTCCGCACCCGGCCTTCCGCCTGTTCGCCACGGCGAATACGGTCGGCCTCGGCGACACCACCGGCCTCTACCATGGCACGCAGCAGATCAACCAGGCGCAGATGGACCGCTGGTCGATCGTCACCACGCTGAACTACCTGCCGCACGACAATGAAGTGAACATCGTCGTCGCCAAGGCCAAGCATTACCGCGACGCCAAGGGCCGCGAGACCGTCAGCAAGATGGTGCGCGTCGCCGACATGACGCGCTCGGCCTTCGTCAATGGCGATCTGTCGACGGTAATGAGCCCGCGCACGGTCATCACCTGGGCCGAAAACGCTGAAATCTTCGGCGATACCGGCATGGCGTTCCGGCTTACCTTCCTCAACAAGTGCGACGAACTGGAACGCCCGGTAGTGGCCGAATTCTACCAGCGCGCCTTCGGCGAGGATTTGCCCGAGAGCGCCGCCAACGTCGTGCTGGGCTGACCGGAGCCTGAGATGAATTATCAGGGCGGATGCCATTGCGGGAAGGTAGGCTTCAGCGTCGAGCTGGACCTGTCCAGCCCCATTACGTGCAACTGTTCCTACTGCACCCAACGCGGCAGCATCCTGGCTTTCGCGCCGGTCGAGAACTTCTCGCTGGAAAAGGGCGACGGCGAGCTGACCGAGTACCTGTTCAACACCAATAAGATATCGCACCTTTTCTGCGCATCCTGCGGCATGGAATCCTTTGCGCGCGCCACCGCGCCCGATGGCATCAAGATGGTCGCAGTCAATATCCGCTGCCTTGAGGGAGTCGATCCCGACGCCGTCACGCCGCACCGGTTCGACGGGCGCTCGCGCTGACAGGCAGGGATATGGCAGGCCGGGGCGACAATACACGCAACAAGTCGAAGACGGGGGCTGAAGCCGATGGCTTCAAGCGCGCCATAACCGTTTGCATGCGCGCCATTTCCGGCGACAAGGAAATGGAAATCGCCTTCGCCAAGGACAAGCCGGCGCTGGCGGGCAACCGCGCAAGGCTGCCTGAACTGGCCAAGAAGCCCACCCGCGCCGACATCGCCGTCACGCGCGGCCTTGGCGATTCGATGGCGCTGAAGCGCGCCTGCCACGATCAGCGCATCCACAGCAAGCTGGCGCCCGAAGGCAAGCAGGCCCGCGCCGTCTATGATGCGGTCGAGCAGGCCCGCGTCGAGGCCATCGGCTCGCGGATGATGGCTGGCGTCGGCGACAATATCGGCGCCATGCTGGAAGACAAATACGCCAAGGCCAATCTCGCCGATGTCTCCGACAAGGCCGACGCGCCGGTCGAGGAAGCGCTGGCGCTGCTGGTGCGCGAAAAGCTGACCGGCCGCACCGTGCCCAGAAGCGCCGAGAAGCTGGTCGATCTATGGCGGCCATGGATCGAGCAGAAGGCCGGTTCGGGCCTTGACGGCCTGTCCGACAAGCTTGGCGACCAGCAGGCCTTCGCACGGCTGGTGCGCGACATGCTGGCCTCCATGGAAATGGCCGAGGAACTTGGCGACGACCAGGAGACGGAAGACGCCGAGGACGACGAGAACCAGCCGCAGGGCGAGGAAGAGAACCAGGAAAGCGGCGAGGACGATTCCGGTTCGGAAGACTCGCAGTCCGAGGATGCCGAGGCATCCAGCGACGAGGAAGAACAGTCGGCCGAATCGGAATCGTCCGATGCTACCGCCGACGACGATTCCGAATCCGAGGATGCCGATGCGGAGACGCCGGGCGAAACCAAGCGCAACGACAATCCCTTCGCCAACCTGCCGAAGGAGATCGACTACAAGGTCTTCACCAACGCCTTCGACGAGACGGTGGGCGCCGAGGAGCTTTGCGACGAAGAGGAACTGGACCGGCTGCGCGCCTTCCTCGACAAGCAGCTCGCCAATCTTTCCGGCGTCGTCGGACGCCTCGCCAACCGGCTACAGCGCCGGTTGATGGCGCAGCAGAACCGTTCGTGGGATTTCGATCTCGAAGAAGGCTATCTCGATCCGGCGCGGCTGGTGCGCGTGGTCATCGACCCGATGCAGCCGCTGTCCTTCAAGCAGGAACGCGACACCAAGTTCCGCGATACGGTGGTGACGCTGGTGCTGGACAATTCCGGTTCCATGCGCGGCCGTCCGATCACCGTTGCCGCCACTTGCGCCGACATTCTGGCGCGCACGCTGGAGCGCTGCGGCGTTTCGGTCGAAATCCTCGGCTTCACCACGCGTGCGTGGAAGGGCGGGCAGGCGCGCGAGAAATGGTTGAAGGACGGCAAGCCGCCGGCGCCCGGCCGTCTCAACGATCTGCGCCACATCATCTACAAGTCCGCCGACGCGCCGTGGCGGCGGGCGCGGCGGAACCTCGGCCTGATGATGCGCGAGGGGCTGCTGAAGGAAAACATCGACGGCGAGGCGCTGTTGTGGGCGCATCAGCGGCTGATGGCGCGGCCTGAGCAGCGCAAGATCCTGATGATGATCTCGGATGGCGCGCCGGTCGACGATTCGACGCTGTCGGTCAATCCGGGCAATTATCTGGAGCGCCATTTGCGCGCCGTCATCGACCTGATCGAGACGCGCTCGCCGGTGGAGCTTCTGGCCATCGGCATCGGCCACGACGTCACCCGCTACTATCGCCGCGCCGTCACCATCGTCGATGCCGAGGAACTGGCCGGTGCGATGACCGAGCAACTGGCCTCGCTGTTCGAGGAAGAGCCCGCGCCTGGCCATCGCGGCGGCGCGCGGCGGGCGCGATGAGCGGCCGGCCGCTTTTACGGCTGCGGCGTTGTTTTCTGAAATTTCCTGAAATCGCGCGTTTATGGTCGCAGTTCTTCGAAGTTAGGCTGCGTCCTACCGCCCATGCGGGGGAGATGGCCGGCAGGCCGAGGAGGGGCAACGGGGGACGCCGGTTTGTCACCGTGGCCGCCATGCTGGTTTTCTGCGCACCCGCCTTCGCCGCCGGGCGCGGAGCGGCCGTGCCGATGGAGGTTTCCGTCAGGCCGATCGGCGAATTCCAGATCGGGCGCGCGGTGAAGAATTTCGGGCCGCTGGAATTCGTCGGCGGGCTGGAAATGACTGCTTCGAACGGCGATTTCGGCGGCCTGTCGGCGTTCCGGTTCCTGAAGCCCGGCAGCGATTTCATCGGCGTGGCCGATACCGGCTTCTGGTTTTTCGGCACCATCGTCCACGATGCCGACAAGCGGCCATCGGGCGTCGAGAATTTCCGCATGGCGCAGATGGTGGACGAGGCCGGCCAGCCGATCGACAAGAAGTGGGAAGTGGATGCCGAGGGCCTGGCGGTGCGCGACGGCATCGCCACGGTCGGCTTCGAGCGCAACCACCGCATCGCCCGGTTCAAGATCGATGCCGAGGCGATGGAAGCGCCGTTCGGGCAACTGGATTTCCTGGTGCCGAAGAAGGAGCTGCGCCAGAATCGCGGCTTCGAGACGGTCACCACTTCCAGCCCGGACGGGCCGGACAAGGGCGCGTTGGTCGTCGTTTCCGAAAAGAGCCTGGACAAGGCCGGCAATGTCTATGCCGCTGTGCTCGGTGGTCCGCGCAAGGGGGTCTTCACGGTCAAGCGCGATGGCGCGTTCGACATTACCGACGGTGCTTTTCTGCCGAACGGCGACCTGCTTTTACTGGAACGCAGCTTCTCCATGGCCTCCGGCGTCGGCATGCGGCTGCGGCGCATTGATGGCGGCAGCATCGGCAACGGCGCACTGGCCGATGGGCCGGTGTTGATGGAAGCCGACATGGGCCACCAGATCGACAATATGGAAGGCCTGGATTTGTGGACGCGCGACGACGGCGCGCTGATGGTGTCGCTGATTTCCGACGACAACCATTCGATCCTCGAGCGTAATCTCTACCTGGAATTCATCCTGCATCAGGATTGAGGGTGCAGGCCGAAGTGGCTGCCGCACAGGTGCCTTCAACAGCTGTTGCCGGCGGCAGGTTTTCGGTGGCATCCAGCTTCCCTTTCAGGGTATGGCGCAGGTTTCCCCACCTTCGTCATCCCGGCCGCTGCCGAGCAGCCGAAGGGTGCGAGGCGAGAGCCGGGATCCATGCCGTGATGCCTCCGGATGGATCGCAGCGGCTTCGGCAGCTAATCGTCGCCGTCACGGCATGGATCCCGGACAGCCGCGTGCCGCTGCGCGCCACACGGCTTCCGGGATGACGAGAGAGGGGTTGCGGCTCGCGCGCTGAGCCGAGGCGGCGCGGGGGACAGAAGCGCGCAAAAAATAAATCTATCCACACCCTCCGCGCCTGCCGGCATAATCTCGCCATCTCCCTCGCGGGAACACGGGTCATGAACCGGATGAGCGTGGAGGGGACGGTGCCGG
>DASYCS010000285.1:0-2650 GCA_036500025.1 Mesorhizobium sp.
CCCTTGATCTCGTTCTCGTCCTCGACGGGCTTGCCGGTTTCGGCATCGACATAGATGCGCTTGACGGTATTGCCGGTCTTGCGGTTCAGCACGCGGAACGAAACCTTCTCGGCATGCGTCACCACATTGGTCAGTTCGACCGCGCAGGTGACCAGCGAGAGCTTGAGGTAGCCTTTCCAGGCAGGACGCGGCGCCATCGAAATCTCCCATTGAACTTCCAGAACGGCTTGCCTGCCCTGCGGTTCCACGGCGAAAACCGGCGGGCGGTTCCACGAGGAAACCGGCGGGGCCGGGTTTTTCCGACCCCGCCGGCAACGATACAAATGCTATTCGGCGGCTTGCAGGTTGACCCCGTGTTCCGCGATCGCCGTCAGCTTGCGGTCGGTATCCTGCTCTTCCTTCAGGTTTTTGGCCAGAATATTGGCGCAGTCGCTGCGGCCAAGCTGGTTGGACCAGGCGATCAGCGTGCCATAGCGCGTGATTTCATAGTGCTCGACAGCCTGTGCCGAGGCGACCAGCGCCGCATCGAGAACCTGCTTGTCGTCAATGTCGCCGCTTACCTCGTCGGCCTCCTCCAGGATGCCGTCGATGGCCGGGCAATTGACCTGCTTGGCCTTGACGCCATGCAGTTCGAACACTTCCTCGAGACGGGCAATATGGCCCTTGGTCTGTTCAAGATGTTTTTCGAAACCGGCTTTCAGTTCCGGCGCCGTCGCCTTCTCGATCATTTTCGGCAGCGCCTTCTCGATCTGGTTTTCGGCGTAATAAATGTCGCGCAACGTGTGCACGAAGAGGTCGTCCAGCGTCTTGATGTCTTTCGAAAAGAAACCCATGGCGTTCGCCTTCCTTGCTTTTGGTTTTGTTCTTGCTGTTTCGGGACAGGCTGCCGCTCCGTGGAGCCGAGCACCGTCGGGCCGGTCACTCCGGCTCTGCGGGTCAACGTGCCCGGCGCGAGCGAGTTCCTGATTTTTGAATGCAGCTTTGAGATTTTTAATCCGCCCGGCAAACCGAAACGCAAGCGCGCCTGACTGCGGTTCAGGTGAAACACCCGTGGCGGAAATGCCACAAGGACGGAAATGGCGTCCAAAAGCGCCAAAAGACCCCGAATCGGCCACATTCCAGCCACGAACCAAGCCGGTTTGGACCGAAAGTTAACATCACGTTCACCGACTATTCACGCCTGCCAGCTATGATGCAGGCAATTCGGAAGGGACATCCGAAAGTCGGGACAGGGACCGGGTACAATGCGTTTTTTTAATCACATCATCGGCTATGCCGCCGCCATCCGCGAATTCGTTTCGCCGACCTATCGGCCGGAGCGTTACTACATGCGCGGCCCCGGCCCGGCCTGCGCGCGGCGCAGCCACGGCTTCGGCATCGGCGCGCACGGATGACGATCGTTCAGACCATGCCACCGCGCCACGACGGTCGCATCTGCAAACCGGCCGCCGACCAGCGGGCGACGACCTATCGCCGGCCGCTATCGGCGGCGACCCGCCACCGCTAAGACGGCGGGCAGGCGTGCGCAGGCACGCTCACCACATTTCATGCCGGGCGTTCAGCGCCTCGATTGCCGGATGTTTACGCAACGAAGCGCAAACGCGTTCCACATTCGGGAATGCCTGAGCGGCGCGCGCGCCTTCCGGGTGCCACGAAAACAGCATCAGCAGATAGATATCGGCGATCGACAGGCGGTCTCCCGCCAGCCAGTCACGGCCCTGCAAGGCTGCATCGAGCACGCCATAGCCGCGATCCATCTCGGCGATGGCCGCCTGCTTGACCGCCTTCTTGCCGTCGGCATCGGTCGTGTAGCGGGAGGCGTAGTAGAAACGCAGCACCGCCGGATAGACGACCGACGTCATCAAGGCGATGAAACGCAGGAAGCCGGCGCGCTCGGCGGTGCCGGCCGCCGGGGCAAGGGCTGCATCCGGGCAATTTTCAGCCAGCAGGATGCAGATGGCCGCCGATTCGGTGATCGAGACGCCGTCCGGCAGCACCAGCACCGGAACCTGGTTCAACGGGCTGACTTCCAGGAAGGCGGGAGCAGGCCGGTCGCTCTTTTCCACGTCGATCAGTTCGAACGGTTCACCGGCCAGCGCAAACGCCGCCTCGACCACGAAGCCGCCGGAACCGGGGCGCGTATAAAGCTTGTACATGAATGTCTCCCGCTACCCCGCACGGTGCGGGCCGGCGGCGATCTGACATGCAAGCGGGTCGAAGCTCAAGCCACCGGCGCGCGGGCCAGAAGGCTTTTCCAGCGGTCCAGCGCGGCGGGCGCCGGGGTTTTACGCGCCAAGGCCATCAAACAGGATGGTGGACAGGTATCGCTCGGCAAAGGACGGGATGACCACCACCATCGTCTTGCCCGCGTTTTCAGGGCGCGAACCGATCACCACGGCTGCCTGAAGCGCTGCTCCGGACGAGATGCCGACCGGCACGCCCTCAAGGCGGGCGACAAGGCGCGCATTAGCGACCGAATCCTCGTTGGAGACGGTGACGATCTCGTCATAGACCTCCGTGTCGAGGATCTTCGGCGCAAAGCCGGCCCCTAACCCCTGGATCTTGTGCGGGCCAGGCTGGCCGCCGGACAGGATCGCGGAGGCCGCCGGCTCGACGGCGACGATGTGCACCGAGGGCTTGCGCTTTTTCA
>DASYCS010000286.1:0-2507 GCA_036500025.1 Mesorhizobium sp.
GGGCGAATTGAAGGGTGACGACGAGGACGCCGTCTAGACCGATGAAAGATCCGCAAAACAGCGCGCAGGAGGCCCTGGACCGCCGCTTCATGGCGGCCGCGCTCCGGCTGTCGCGCCGCAATGCCGGTCGCACGGCGACCAATCCTTCGGTCGGCACGGTCATCGTGCGCGACGACGGCGCCGGCCCGATGATCGTGGGCACCGGCGTCACCGCCATTGGCGGGCGTCCGCATGCCGAAACCGAGGCGCTTGCCGAGGCGGGCGAACTGGCGCGCGGCGCAACCGCCTATGTCACGCTGGAGCCATGCGCCCATCACGGCCGCACGCCGCCTTGCGCCAACGCGCTGGTCAGCGCCGGCATTGCCCGTGTCGTCGGGGCGGCGAGCGATCCGGATGCCCGCGTTTCCGGCAAGGGCTACGCCATATTGCGCGTCGCCGGCATAGAGGTGGTCGAAAAGGTTTTGGCGCGCGAAGCGACCGAACAGATGGCCGGCTATCTGATTCGATCGCTCAGGAAGCGGCCGGAAGTCGTTCTGAAACTTGCGCTTTCGAGCGATGGCAAGATCGGCCGGCGTGGGCAGGGGCAGGTCACCATCACCGGCGAGATCGCGCGCCGTGAGGTGCAGATGATGCGGGTGGAGGCCGACGCCATTCTCATTGGCGTTGGAACGGCGCTGGAGGACGATCCCGCGCTGACGGTGCGGCTGCCGGGGCTGGAAAACCGCTCGCCGGCCCGCATCGTGCTGGACCGGAAGCTGAGGCTGCCTGAAAGTTCCAAGCTGGTCGCCGGCGCCGACCGCGTGCCGATTTATGTCGCCATGTCCGAAGATGCCGATGCGGGGCGCAAGGCCGTGCTGGAACGGCGCGGTGTCCGCTTCATCGGCACCGAGACCCATGACGGAGCCATCGCCTTGCCGGAACTGATGGAAGATCTGGCGGCGCTCGGCATGGCGAGCGTTCTGGTCGAAGGCGGCGCGCAGGTTGCCAGCGCCTTTCTGGCCGACGATCTGGTGGACCGCATCGTGCTGTTTCAAGGCGTCGACGAGATCGGCGCGGAAGGCATTGCCTCGCCCATCGACGCCGCCCATATCCCGTCCGGCTTTCGCAAGCTGCGGGAAATGCGCTTCGGTGAGGATGGCTGCACCGAGTGGGTAAGGGATTTCTGATGTTCACTGGAATTGTCACCGACGTTGGCACGCTGGCAGCCGTCAAGCCGTTGAAGGAGGGCGTCGGCCTGCGCATCGACACGGCCTACGACCCGCAAACGATTGCCATCGGCGCGTCCATTTCCTGCGGCGGCGTCTGCCTCACCGTCACCGGGCTGCCGGAAAGCGGCTCCAACGCGCGCTGGTTCGAGGTCGAGGCTTGGGAGGAGGCGCTGCGGCTGACGACGGCGTCGGATTGGCGGGCCGGCTCGCGCATCAACCTGGAGCGCGCGCTGAAGATCGGCGACGAACTTGGCGGCCATATCGTTTCAGGCCATGTCGACGGCACCGCCACCATCGTTGCGCGGCAAGACGAAGGCGATGCGGTGCGCTTCACGCTGGAAGCGCCGCGTCCATTGGCGAAGTTCATTGCACCGAAGGGTTCCGTCGCGCTGGACGGCACCTCGCTTACGGTCAACAAGGTCGAGGGCGCGCGCTTCGACGTGCTTTTGATCCATCATTCGCTGACCGTCACCACCTGGGGCGAACGCAAGGTTGGCGACCGCGTCAATCTCGAGATCGACACCATGGCGCGCTATGCTGCGCGTCTCGCCGAGGCGGCGAAGGAAGGTCTTTGAGGCGGCCTGCCATTTTTGACTGGAATGTCTATACTGCGGCGCTTGCGATATTGAGAACTTCGGCCTAAGTCACCCGCTCTCTGGAGAGCATTCATGGCTGGCATATCGGAACACGGCAAGGCGTTCATCCGCCCGAAAAAGAAGGCGCACCTTCTTGTCATCGAGGCGCGCTTCCACGACGGTCTGGCCGACGCGCTGCTGGATGGCGCGACGCATGCGCTGCAAGAAGCGGGGGCGACTTTCGATGTCGTCACCGTTCCTGGCTCGCTGGAAATCCCGGCTGTCATTACCTTTGCGCTGGACGGCGCGGGCGAGGGCGCAACCGCCTATGACGGCTTCGTGGCGCTCGGCACCGTCGTTCGCGGCGACACCTATCACTTCGACATCGTCGCCAATGAATCGAGCCGTGCGCTGATGGACCTTTCCGTGCAGGAAGCGGTCGCCATCGGCAACGGCATCCTTACCACCGAAAACGACGAGCAGGCATGGACGCGGGCCAGGCGCAGCGAAGGCGACAAGGGCGGCTTTGCCGCCCGCGCCGCCCTGACCATGATCGCGCTCAAGGAACGCTTCGGAGCCGAAGCGTGAGCGACACCGAACCCACCGGCCCGGTCATCCGTCAAGCCAACAAGCGGGGCGCGGCCCGGCTTGCCGCCGTGCAGGCGCTCTACCAGATGGATGTCGCCGGCAGCGGCGTGTTCGAGATCACCGCCGAATACGAGGC
>DASYCS010000287.1:0-5299 GCA_036500025.1 Mesorhizobium sp.
GCCAGCAATCCGCCGATCAGCTTGTTGATTTCGAAAGAGTCCATTCGCCCCAGGCTCCCTTTGTCCGGCACGACCGATCATCCAGCCTTGCCGTGAGTATCGCGACCCACCCCGCGGAGCCGGCCAAATCCGGGCGGAAACTAGGTCTTTTGCTCGGACGTTGCAACACCTATAAGGTCACTTCCAGTGAGACTTTTTGACACTTTCATTCTTCTTCGCGAACGATCCCATCAGCCCATGTCCACGCTTACCCTCATCCCGGCCCGCATGGCCTCTACCCGCCTGCCGGGCAAGCCGCTGGCCGACATTGCCGGCAGTCCGATGATCGTGCAGGTTGCGCGCCGCGCCGCCGAGGCCGGGCTTGGCCGGGTAGTTGTCGCCACCGATACGGTAGCCGTCGCGGAAGCCGTGCGCGCGCACGGCTTCGAGGCGGTGATGACGCGAAGCGACCATGAATCCGGCTCCGACCGCATTTTCGAGGCGCTGGCGGCGCTCGATCCGCATGGCGCGGTCGACACGGTGGTCAATGTACAGGGCGATCTGCCGACCATCGACCCCGCCATCATTCATGCCGTGCTGAAGCCGTTCGACGACCAGGCGGTCGATATCGCTACGCTATGCGTGGAAATCGTGCGCGACGACGAGAAGACGAATCCGAACGTGGTCAAGGTCGTCGGCTCGCCGCTGTCGGCCTCGCGGCTGAAGGCGCTTTATTTCACCCGCGCCACCGCGCCGTGGGGCGAAGGGCCGCTCTATCATCATATCGGCCTCTACGCCTACCGCCGCCCGGCGCTGGAGCGCTTCGTCGCCTTGAAGCCGTCGCCGCTGGAGCGGCGCGAGCGGCTGGAGCAGTTGCGCGCGCTTGAGGCCGGCATGCGCATCGACGCCGAAATCGTCCAATCGGTGCCGCTCGGCGTCGACACGCCCGAAGACCTCGAACGCGCCAGAAAAATTCTTTCAAACTGAAAAGCCGGACCCATGCCTGAAAAAGCGACCAAGGAAAAAACCAACCGGATAGCCTTCCAGGGCGAGCCGGGGGCCAACTCGGACACCGCCTGCCGCAACGTCTATCCCAAGATGGAGCCGCTGCCCTGCCCGAGCTTCGAGGACGCCTTCAACGCGGTCGAGACGGGCAAGGCCGACCTCGCCATGATCCCGATCGAGAACACGATCGCTGGCCGCGTCGCCGACATTCACCACCTGCTGCCGGAATCGAAGCTCCACATTGTCGGTGAATATTTCCTGCCCATCCATTTCCAGCTGATGGTGCTGCCCGGCGTCAAGCGCGAAGAGATCAAGACCATCCACAGCCACATCCATGCGCTCGGCCAATGCCGCAAATATATCCGCAAGAACGGCTGGAAGCCGATCGTTGCCGGCGATACGGCGGGCGCGGCCAAGCTGGTCAGCGAGATGAAGGACCGCAGCATGGGCGCGCTGGCGCCGGCGCTGGCGTCCACCCTCTACGGCCTCGACGTGATCGAGGAAAATGTCGAGGACACCGAAAACAACATCACCCGTTTCGTCGTTTTGTCGAAGGAAAAGGCCTGGGCGCAACGCACCGGCAAGCATGCCGCGACGATGACGACCTTCGTCTTTCGCGTGCGCAACGTGCCGGCGGCGCTCTACAAGGCGATGGGCGGCTTTGCCACCAACGGCGTCAACATGACCAAGCTGGAAAGCTACCAGCTCGATGGCGGCTTCACCGCCACGCAATTCTATGCCGATATCGAGGGACATCCGGACGACGCTCATGTGGCGCGCGCGCTTGAAGAACTGCGCTTCTTTTCGCGCGAAGTGCGCATTCTCGGCGTCTACGCGGCCAACGAATACCGCGCCGCGCAAGGCGCCGGCTACTGACCGCGACCTAGCCTTCGGCGTCGACCCATGCCTGGATGAGGTGATGGGCGATAGCGCCTTTCGGCGGCGTGACAAGGCCGCCTGGATGCTCCCTGGCCAGCATCTGGCGCACTTCGTCGCGGAAAAACCAGCGGCAGTCCTCCAACTCGTTTAAGTCGGCGTGGATATCGTCGTTGAGCGGCTCGCCGAAGCAGCCGATCATCAGCGAATAGGGAAACGGCCATGGCTGGCTGGCATGGTAGACGACGCGGCCAAGCCTGATACCGGCTTCTTCCAGCGTCTCGCGGCGCACCGCATCCTCGATCGTCTCGCCCGGCTCGATAAAGCCGGCAAGCGCTGAATACATTCCCGGCGCAAAGTGCCGGCTACGGCCGAGCAGGCATTTTTCCGGCGTCGCCGTCAGCATGATGGCGACCGGGTCTGTACGCGGAAAATGTTCGGTGCCGCAAGCGGAGCACCTGCGCCGGTAGCCGCCGGCATGCATCGCCGATTGCGCGCCGCATTTGCTACAGAAGCGGTGGCTGACATTCCATGCCAGCAGCGAGGCCGCCTGCGCCAAGGCGCCGACCGCCGCCTCGTCGACCAGACCTTGCGTATAGACGGAACGGTAATCGAGCGCCTTGACGGTTTCGGGCAGGTGGTCGAGATCAAGGGTGGTCGGAGCGGCAAGCACGGGGCCGGCATCCGAAAAACCAAGCAGGATCGCTTCCGCCAGCGCCGCGCCATACGTCATGCTCTCGGCGGCGCCGAACCACGCGTCGAACGCCTCGCCTTGCGGTTTCAGCAAAAGCTTTCCGTCGCGGATGAGCATGATTCGGACCGTGGGATCGGCCAGCGCCTTCTCGACGCAGTCGTCGGAGCGGTTTTCGGACTGCCGGTCGAGCCGGTTGCCGGCAAAGCCCACGAACTGGCTGGGTTCGCGCAACGGCGCATCGAACAGAGGAAAGACCATTTATCGCAGACTCACACGCTGGGCAGGTTCGGGCGCTTCATAACGCGGTGCGGACGGTTTCGGCAAACCGGCGCAGATCGGAACGCTGATACGGCTCGCGCACGCCGTGGCCCCAGACAGGCCCCGGCCAGGCGGGATCGCCTTCCGAGCGCGCGACTACATGGATATGGAGCTGGCGCACGATGTTGCCGAGCGCGCCGGTATTGATCTTGGTGCAGCCGCTCACCCTTTTCAGCGCAGAGGCCACCATATTGACCTCGAAAGTCAGCATGGCCTGGTCGAGCGGCGTCATGTCGTGGATTTCTTCCGCGCCCGGCCGCTGCGGCACCAGAACCAGCCAGGGCCAGCGACTGTCGTTCATGACGCGCAGCTCGCACAGGCCAAGCCACATTAATTGTTCGCTGTCGGCTTCCAGACGCGCGTCAAGCGTGAATCCGGCCTTCAGGCCCGGCATCATCGATTTGTCCCTGCTTTGAATTCGTGACCGCAATCTTTTGAAGCTATTGCGGCATTCCCCGCGCCGCAAGCGTTTCATTGGCGCTGGCCGGCAATGTGCGGCGATTTCTTTGCGCCCTTGCATTTCGCCTCCGAATTGCCGATATGGAAACCGGGAGGTTGGTGGTGGACGATCCACTCGCCAACCGGGTCAGGTCCGGAAGGAAGCAGCCCTAACGAGCCCGGAACGGGTCATGTTCCAGCCTCCCACCTCTTCGCAACCAGCCGACCGGACCGTTGCCGCCAGATTGCGTGACCAAGGCGCGGCTGGCTAAAGCGCCCTCGCCAGGCCATAGCCGCATTGACGGGCAAGCCGGTCGCGGCGAAACTCTGTATTGGAATTGGCCGGACGAGACGGCCGGGAGCAAAACGAGCGGATGAGCGAAGCCGGACCAAGCGATGCAAGCCCAAGCCATGTAAGCCCAGTCGATGCAGGCCCAGTGGTCGGCGGCGCCAAGGCTGCCGCCTACCGGGTGCTGGCGCGCAAATATCGCCCGGCGAATTTCTCCGAACTGATCGGCCAGGAGCCGATGGTGCGGACGCTGACCAACGCGTTTTCCACCGGCCGCATCGCCCAGGCGTGGATGCTGACGGGCGTGCGCGGCGTCGGCAAGACCACCACCGCCCGCATCCTCGCCCGCGCGCTGAACTACAAGACCGCCACCATCGACCAGCCCAGCGTCGACCTGACCGTGCCCGGCGAGCATTGCCAGGCGATCATGGAAGGCCGCCATGTCGATGTGATCGAAATGGACGCCGCCTCGCATACCGGCATCGACGACATTCGCGATATTATCGAGCGGGTGCGCTACGCGCCGGTTTCGGCCCGCTACAAGGTCTACATCATCGACGAAGTGCACATGCTGTCCAACCAGGCCTTCAACGGCCTGCTGAAGACGCTGGAAGAGCCGCCGCCGCACGTCAAGTTCATCTTCGCCACCACCGAAATCCGCAAGGTGCCGATCACCGTCCTGTCGCGCTGCCAGCGCTTCGACCTGCGCCGCATCGATGCCGGCGCGCTGGTGGCGCACCTTTCCGCCATCGCGGCCAAGGAAGGCATCGCGGTCGACGGCGAGGCGCTGGCGATGATCGCGCGCGCGGCGGAAGGCTCGGCGCGCGATTCGCTTTCCATACTCGACCAGGCGATCGCCCATGGTGGCGGCATGGTCGGGGCGGCGGAAGTGCGCGCCATGCTCGGCCTCGCCGACCGCGCCCGCATCGTCGATTTGTTCGAGCATGTGATGAAGGGCGACGTGGCGGCGGCACTCGCCGAGTTCCGCTCGCAATATGACACCGGCGCGGACCCGGCCACCGTCCTGACCGACCTGGCCGAGTTCAACCACCTCGTCACCCGCCTGCGTTTCGTGCCGGACGCCATCGAGGACGCCTCGCTGTCGCAGGAAGAGCGCAGCCGGGGCGCTGCAATGGCCAAGGCCTTGTCCGTGCGCGTCCTTTCGCGCACATGGCAGATGCTGCTGAAGGGAATTCCCGAGGTTCAAAGCTCCAGCCGCCCGGTCAGCGCGGCCGAAATGGTGCTGATCCGCCTCGCCCACGCCGCCGACCTGCCGACGCTGGACGAAGCGCTCAAGACGCTGGAAGGCGGGACTTTTTCGCCCGCGCCGGAGCCGCGCACCAACGGCACGCCGATTTCGGCCGCTCCCGCTTCCTTCAATTCCCCGTCCAGTTCCTCCTTCAACGATAGCGGCCCTGCACCGCAGGCGCGAATGCCGGCAAGCGGCGGCGGCGGCGCGCAGGCGATGCGGCTGGTGGCGGCCACGCCCGCGCCGGAACCGGCAAATTTCATCGCGCCGCCGGAACCCGCGGCGGCGGAGCAGCCATTGGTGCCGGTCAAGTCTCTGGCCGACATCGCCGCCCTTGCGGACACGCATCGCGACGTTGCCTTCAAGGTGCTTTTGAAGCGTTGCGTGCGCCCTGTCCGCATCGAGCCTGGCCGCATCGAAGTCAGCCTGACTGCCGACGCGCCCAAGCTTC
>DASYCS010000288.1:0-4323 GCA_036500025.1 Mesorhizobium sp.
GAACATGCCGACGCCCGGCATCAGGTAGACTACCGCATTGGGATCGCGCATGGCAGGCGAGCCTGGATGTTTGCAGCGGTCGTAATAGGCCTGGTAGCCGGTGCGGTAGGCCGCGATGTCGTCGGCAAGGCGCGCAATGACCGCATCGACATCCGGTTTGGCCGGATCGAACTCGATGACCAGCGGGCGGATCTTGGTGCGCAGGAAATGGTCGGGGCACGAGGTGCCAAGGGCTGCAAGTTCGCCAAGCCTGGCCGAGTTGACGAACTCCAGCACCGCGTCGGAATCGTCGAAATGGCCAAGCTTGTGCGATTTTTCCGAGACCAGTCCGCGAATGGCCGGCATCAGCCTGGCGGCGATGGCGCGGCGCGTGGCGGGGTCGAGCGGCTTTGCAACCGGCCCGCCAAACGCCGGCTTGCCCTGCGACTGCTGTTCGAGCCATTCGGTCGCCCGGTTGATGACGGCAATCGTCGTCTCGTAGCATTCGCCGGGCGTATCGCCCCAGGTGAACAGGCCGTGGCTTTCGAGGATGACGCCCTTGGCGGCGGGGTTTTCCAGGCAGAATTTCTCCAGCCACAGGCCAAGCTCGAAGCCCGGCCTTTTCCACGGCAGCCAGCCGATTTCGCCGCCGAAAATCTCCGCCGTCAGCGCCTTCGATTCCTTCGACGCGGCAATCGCGATGATGGCGTCCGGGTGCATGTGGTCGACATAGGCGTGCGGCACATAGGCATGCAGCGGCGTATCGATGGAGGCGGCGCGCGGGTTAAGGTTGAAGGTACAGTGCGGCAGGTAGCCGACCATCTCGTCTTCATGTTCGAGGCCGCGATACAGGCCCTTCAGCGCGCGCAGCTTTTCCATGTAGAGCGTGGAGAAGCCGTCGAGCTTGATCGAGGCGCTGTCGCCGCCGGAACCCTTGACCCACAGCACCTCCACCTGCTCGCCGGTCAGCGGATCGGCCTGCCATATCTTGGACGAGGTATTGCCGCCGCCATAATTGGTCACGCGCTTGTCGGAACCGAGGATGTTGGAGCGGTAGACCAGCCGTTCCGGCTCGCTCATCGCGGCCGCCCTGGCGTCCTCCCACAGATTGGCAAGGCGCGAGCCGGAGCGCTTGTCGAGCATGATCGGTTCCTCCCGGTGGCGCTCAAGATGGCGCGATATGCGGGGCAAGTTTTCACGATTAGCGGTAGTCGTCAATCAAAAACGATCAAATGTAATCATATTGCGGCGCACAATGGAATTATATGATTGATGTTGATTGACACTGCGTGACCGCCATGCCTAGATGAAGCGGCAGGGAGGAACGATGCACGAGAAAGAGCGCCACAGGATCATTCTGTCCGCCGTCCAGGAAAAGCCTGTCGCGACGGTGCAGGAAATGGTCGACCTGACCGATTCCTCGGAGGCGACGATCCGCCGCGACATCGCGGCCCTGCATGTGCAAAAACGCCTGCGCCGGGTGCGCGGCGGCGCCGAGGCGCTTTCTCCGCCATCCTTCGTCGGCCTGGCCGGCCGGCCTTTCTCGGTCAACGAAACCATCAACGCGGCGCAGAAGCGCGCTATCGCCCGCGCGGCGGCGGAGCTTTGCAAGGACGGCGAGCCGATCATCATCAATGGCGGCACCACGACCTTCCAGATGGTCCATTTCCTGACCAACCGGCGCATGCCGATCTTTACCAACTCGTTTCCGATTGCCGAGCACCTGCTCAAGCACTCCAAGAATACGGTGATGCTTTCCGGCGGCACCATCTACCGCGAGCAGAACATCATCCTGTCGCCCTTCGACAATGACGTGACGCGCAATTTCTATGCGCGCCGCATGTTCATGGGCGCGCAGGGGCTGGGGCCGCTGGGGCTGATGGAAGGCGATCCACTGCTTATCCAGGCCGAACAGAAGCTGGTCGACCAGGCCGACGAACTGGTGGTGCTGATCGATTCGTCGAAGTTCCGCCGCCGCTCCAGCCTGATCCTGTGCGGCCTGTCGCGGATCGCCACCGTCATCACCGACGACGGCATCGAGGACAGGGAAGCCAAGATGCTGGAAGGCGCCGGCGTGGCGCTGATCGTCGCCGGCAAGGCGGCAGGCGAACTGGAGGAATCTTCGCTGCAAGCCTGAACGATTCAGGCTGCGGTGCTGATGGGAATGCAACGCTCAAGGGAGGTAAACCTATGACTATCTGGAAGAAATTGCTGGCCACAGTGGCAATCTCCGCCGCCATGATGACGAATGCCGCCTATGCCGACAACGCCAAGATCGCGCTGGTGGTGAAGTCGCTCGGCAACGGCTTCTTCGACGCCGCCAACAAGGGCGCGCAGGAAGCGGCCAAGGAACTCGGCGATGTCGACGTGATCTACACCGGCCCGACCAAGGCGACCGCCGAAGCGCAGATCGAGGTGATCAACTCGCTGATCGCCCAGAAGGTCGATGCCATCGCCATTTCCGCCAACGACGCCGACGCGCTGGTTCCCGCGCTGAAGAAGGCGATGGAGCGCGGCATCACCGTCATCTCGTTCGATTCGGGCGTGGCGCCGGAAGGCCGGCAGCTTCACCTCAACCCGTCCGATACCAATCTGATCGGCGAAACCATCATCAAGCTGGCAGCCGACTATCTGCCCGAGGGCGGCGATGTCGCCATCCTGTCGGCGGCTTCCACCGCCACCAACCAGAACGCCTGGATCGACGCCGCCAAGAAGGCGCTGCCGGAGAAGTTCCCGAAGATCAAGCTCGTCGCCACCGTCTATGGCGATGACGATTCGGCCAAGAGCACGGACGAGGCCAAGGGCCTGTTGAAGTCCTACCCGAACCTGAAGGCGATCATCGCGCCGACCACGGTTGGCGTCGTCGCCGCCGCCCAGGTGGTGACCGACGAGAACCTGATCGGCAAGGTAAACGTCACCGGCCTGGCGCTGCCTTCGGAGTTCAAGAAGTTCATCGACAATGGCGCAAGCCAGGCGGTCGCTTTGTGGAACCCGATCGATCTCGGCTATTCCGCCATCTATCTGGCGCACGACCTTGCGGTGAAGAAGGAAGAAGCCAAGCCAGGCGCCACGCTTTCCATCGGCCGCGTCGGCAAGGTGACGCTCGACGACACCAACTCGGCCGCGATGGCTCCGCCCTTCCAGTTCGACAAGTCGAACATCGAAGAGTTCTCCAAGATCTATTGATCGCTGGACTGCCTGCCCTCTCCCTTGCGGGGAGGGCCGGTGGATGAATGGAACGAAGTGACGCTGTAAGACGGGGTGGGGGTCATGTTTTTACACGCGCCGTCTGCCGGAAACAAAAATGCCTGATCACCCCCACCCCGCTTCAACTGTTAGCGACCCTCCTCGCAAGGGCGAGGAAAAGGCCGCGCCCCGGCTGACGCTGACCGGCATCGGCAAGAGTTTCCCCGGCGTTCGCGCGCTCCACGATGTCTCCCTGTCGCTTTATCCGGGCGAGGTGACCGCGTTGATCGGCGAAAACGGCGCCGGCAAGTCCACGCTGGTCAAGATCATGACCGGCATCTACCAGCCGGACGCCGGCGTCATCTCCGTCGACGGCCAGGCGGTCACGCTGTCTTCCGCGCATGCCGCCTTTGCGCACGGCATCACCGCGATCCATCAGGAAACCGTGCTGTTCGACGATTTGAGCGTGGCGGAGAACATCTTTCTCGGTCATGCGCCGCGCAACCGGCTCGGCCTGCTCGACTGGTCGACCATGCGGGCCAATGCGCGCGAGGTGCTGACCACCATGCGCGCCGGCCATATCGATCCCGATACGCGGCTGAAGGACCTTGGCATCGCCAACAAGCATCTGGTTGCGGTGGCCCGCGCCATGTCGATCGACGCGCAGATCGTCATCATGGACGAGCCGACGGCAGCCCTTTCGATGAAGGAGATCGAGGAGCTTTTCCTGCTGGTCGAATTCCTCAAGAGCGCCGGCAAGGCGATCCTGTTCATCAGCCACAAATTCGATGAGATATTCGCCATCGCCGACCGCTACTGCGTCTTCCGCGACGGCGAGAGGGTGGGTGAGGGGCTGCTGAAGGACACCAGCCAAAGCGCCATCGTCAAGCTCATGGTCGGGCGTCCGGTCGATCAGATATTCCCGCATCGCAACAGCGAAATCGGCGCGCCGGTGCTTGCCGTCAGCGGGCTTTCGCATCCGACCGAGTTCGACGATATCGGCTTTGAACTGCACAAGGGCGAAATCCTCGGCTTTTACGGGCTGGTCGGCGCGGGGCGCAGCGAGGTGATGCAGGCGATTGCCGGCATAACGCGCACCAGCGGCGGTTCGATCACGCTGGACGGCAAGGCGATTTCGCCGAAATCGGCCGCGGATTC
>DASYCS010000289.1:0-7913 GCA_036500025.1 Mesorhizobium sp.
CGACAGATAGGCGTCGACGACCGTGGTGTCGCCACGGCCGATCAGCTTGACCAGCGGCGACGCTTCGTGGCTGACGGATACCTGGCCGAAGCCGAGCTTGCGGCAGAGTTTCGCGACAGCCTGCTCGTGGCCGGGATATTTCCAGGCATGCATGAAGACGATGGCGACGGCATCAATGCCATCGGCCTTGGCCTGCTTGATCGCCGGCAGGACATCGGCAATGTCGAGCAGCCTTTCGATGCAGCCATCGGCACGGATACGCTCATCGACCTCGACGACGCGCTCGTAAAGCCGTTCGGGCAGGATGATTTCCTTGGCGAAAATATCGGGCCGCGCCTGGTAGGCGATGGCCAGCGCATCGCGAAACCCCTTGGTTATAAGCAGCAGCACGCGGTCGCCCTTGCGTTCCAGCAACGCATTGGTGGCCACTGTCGTACCCATGCGGATATCGCCGATCAGGTCGACGGGAACAGGCTCGCCCGGTTCCAGCCCAAGCAGGCCACGAATGCCGGCGATGGCGGCGTCGGCATAGGCCTCCGGATTTTCGGACAGGAGCTTGCGCGGGTGCAGGCCGCCATCGGGATCGCGCCCGATAATATCGGTGAAGGTACCGCCACGGTCGATCCAGAAATTCCACTTCGCCGTCATTGCCGTTCCGCTTTGCTGACCCCCTTTGAGTCGGGGCGTCGGCACTGTGGTCGGGGCGGCGGGACGCGGCAAGAAAAAACGGCTGCGGCGGCCGGCGGAGCGAGCCTGGACGGCAGGGAATGCGCCGCAAAGATGACGCTCAAACGGAAGCTTGCCGGACAGGGCCATGCTTTGTTTGACTTGTCGCGGCCCAGGCCGGAAATTCGCGCTTGCGGGTCATCCGGCTCAGGCGCGGCCGATATGCGCAAGCTTCGGATCATTTAATGCTTGGAGGACGCCAGCCGTGAAAATCACCGATGTAAAGACCTTCGTCGTCGGCAACCCGCCGCCCGGCATCGGCGGCAAATATTTCATCTTCGTCAAGCTGACGACGGATGGCGGCGTGGTCGGCTATGGCGAGGCCTATAACGCCACGTTTTCCGCCCATATCACGGCGCGGATGATCGAGGACATGGCCGAGCGTTATCTGGTCGGCCACGATCCGCACGACATCGAAACGCTGTTTCGCCGCTGTTATTCCTCCGGCTTTACCCAGCGCCCGGACGTGTCGGCCATGGGCTGTTTTTCGGCGCTCGAAATCGCCTGCTGGGACATTATCGGCAAGGAAGCGGGCAAGCCGATCTACAAGCTGCTGGGCGGGCAGGTGCATGAGAAGCTGCGAAGCTACACCTACCTCTATCCCCATAGCGGCAGCGTTCACACCGAGGACGTGGACGGCAAGAACGTCTATAATGATCCCGATCTCGCCGCCGAATGCGCCGCGCTTTATGTCGAGCAGGGTTTCAACGCAGTGAAGCTCGATCCGGCCGGGCCTTACACGGCCTTCGACGGCCACCAGCCGCGCCTGGCGGACATCGACCTTTCCGCGCGCATGATGAAGGCGATCCGCGAGGCGGTCGGCAACCGGGCCGACATCTTGTTTGGGACGCATGGCCAGTTCACGGCATCGGGCGCGCTGCGCATGGCGGCGGCGATCGAACCTTACGATCCGCTATGGTTCGAGGAGCCGGTGCCGCCGGACATGCCCGAGGTGATGGCGCAGGTGGCGCGGGGCACCCGCATTCCTATCGCCACTGGCGAGCGGCTGACGACCAAGTTCGAATTCGCGCGCGTCATTGAAAACCGCGCCGCGGCCATCCTCCAGCCGGACCTTGGCCGCTCGGGCGGTATCCTGGAGACGAAGAAGATCGCCGCGATGGCGGAAGCCTACCACATCCAGATCGCGCCGCATTGCTATTGCGGCCCGATTGTCGGCGCGGCCAATGTCCAGGTGGCGGCGACGCTGCCGAATTTCCTCATCCTGGAATCCTTGAAGCAATGGGATAGCTTCCACGCCAAGCTGCTCAAGCAGAAAATCGAATGGCAGGATGGCAACGTCATTCCTTCAAAGGAACCCGGCCTCGGCGTCGAACTGGATGAGGCCGTTTGCGAGGCGCATCCTTACGAGGGCAAGGCGCTGCACCTTGAAATGAAGCTCGATCCGTTGTTTCCCTAAGCGGCTCGGCAAAGGGTTTTAGCCGTTCGTTCAGTGGGGTGGTGACCGCCCAGTTGACCAATTTTGGTAGCGAAAACCCGAATTTTCAAAGAGAATACAGCACCGCGCGTCCAAAGGGCGGCAGCGCGGCCCATCTGAACCGGTTCTCGTCAAAATGAAAATCCCGGCCGGCAAGCCGGGATTTTCAAAAGGCCGGATCAGCCCCAAACCCAGACGCGACGGCGATAGCAGCGGACATGCCGCCGGCCGCGACGCCAGTAGCTACTGCAAACCCTGCGCCAGACACGTCGCCGATGCCGGCGGTTATGGCGGCGATTATCGCGGCGCCAATGCCGGTCCCGTCGGTACTGGACGGGTTCCGCCTCGGTGGCGGGTTCATCAAGCTCATCGAGAATGCCGTCGCTGCCGGGCATCACGCCCGCCATCGTGCTGTCCGGCTGGGCTACGCCTATGAGCGCGGCCGCGCCGGCAAGGCCGAGCATGCCAGTCAGAAAAGATCGTCGATCCATGAATACCTCCATCAGTTGGCGATGGAGAAAATAGCGCGGCGAACTTCAACGCCAAGTCCGGGGATGATTTTCGCGTTCGCCAAGCTTGCCGGATATGCGAGGCGCACCCGCAAGATGCCGGCTCCCTGCGAGCCAAGCCGGTGTCAAAGCCTTGATTTCTTTAAGGAAAGAATGGTAGCGGGAAGTGGACTCGAACCACCGACCCCAGGATTATGATTCCCGTGCTCTAACCAACTGAGCTATCCCGCCAGGGCGACGAAAATTCGAGATGCATTGTGCATGCCGGGACTTTCGCCAAGGTCGGGCGGGTATAATGTTGCAAGGGTTGGCATGTCAAGCTTGGAAGCGGGTGCGTTGCCAGCATAATTCCCGGCCGGCGAGAACTGGGGCGCAGACATTTCAGCGCAGCTGCCGGGGTTGAGTTCAGAGGGCCGCACCGCTATGTGTCAGCCAAGTAATTTTCGAGTTCGCTATTGATGATACCACGCATTGCAGTCCTCGGGTGCGGATACTGGGGCAGCAACCACATCCGCACCTTGAAGGCGCTTGGCGCATTATACGCGGTTTCGGATGCGAATCCGGCGCGCGCCGAAGGTTTTGCCAGCGAACAGGATTGCCTGGCAATCGCCCCGGATGCGCTGTTTGCAAACCCGGACATCGATGCCGTCGTCCTGGCGCTGCCGCCGCAATTTCATGCCGACATGGCGGTGCGCGCGGTCGAGAACGGCAAGGACGTTCTGGTAGAAAAGCCTATCGCGCTGACCGTTCCCGATGCCGAACGCGCGGTGAAGGCGGCGCGCGACAATGGCCGCGTCTTCATGGTCGGCCATGTGCTGCGTTTCCATCCGGCTTTCGAAACGCTGAAGGCGCTGATCGACAAGGGCGAACTTGGCGAGGTGCGCTATATCCATTCGCATCGCCTCGGGCTTGGAAAATTCCATACCGAAAACGATGCGCTCTGGGATCTGGCGCCGCACGATCTGTCGATGATCCTGGCCATTACCGGCACCGAGCCGCTGGAAGTGCATGGCGAGGGTGCGGCGATCCTCGATAATCTCAGCGACTTCGCCCATCTGCACATGCGTTTTCCGCATGGCCTCTCCGGCCATCTCTTTGCCTCCCGGCTCAATCCCTACAGGGAGCGTCGGTTGACGGTCGTTGGCACCAAGGCGATGGCCGTGTTCGACGATGTCGAGCCGTGGGAGCGCAAGCTTGCCGTCTATCGCCACGCGGTCTGGCAAGACAGCGGCCAGTGGGCGTTCACGACCAACGAGCCGACCTATGTGGCGGTCAAGCAGGGCATGCCGCTGACGCGCGAACTGGAACATTTCATCCAGTGCATCCAGACGCGCGCCGAGCCGCGCACCGATGGCCAGGAAGCGATCACTGTGCTGAAGGTGCTGACCGCAGGCACCGTCAAACACGACAAGCGCCGCCGCTAGCAACGGGCAATAATCGCCGGTAGTTGTGGGCGGCAAGGCCGGCAGGCGCGCTGCCTGTCGGTATTTGCCTATTCTGCTGCGATATTGGCCGGGTTGGCCGCCAGGCGGTCCAGCATGGCTTCGGCATCGGCGCTGCGCTCGGAGCGGGCGATGAAGCCGCCGCCGAATACGCGCGCCTCGTTGCCGTCGTCGGAATAAAGCACGCAGGCCTGGCCGGGCGCGATGCCGGATTCGCCATCCGACAATTCTACCCAGATCGCACCATCGCGATGCCGCAAAACAGCGGGGCGCGGCGGCCTTGTGGATCGCACCTTGGCGAAAAGCTCCAGCCCGTCATGCGCAATGTCGGACAAGTCGCCGTCACCCAGCCAGTTCATGTCGCGCAGGTAAATCTTGTGCGTTTCCAGCGCTTCACGCGGGCCGACGACGACGCGGGCGTTGTCGGCATCCAGGTGTACGACATAAAGCGGCTCGCCGGATGCGATGCCGATGCCGCGGCGCTGGCCGATCGTATAACGCAAGATACCTTCGTGATGGCCGAGCACGCGTCCGTCTATATGGACGATGTTGCCGGGAATGGTCGCCGTCGGGCGCAACTTGGCGATGACGTCGGAATATTTCCCCTGCGGCACGAAGCATATGTCCTGGCTGTCATGCTTGGCGGCGACGGACAGGCCCATCTCCTCTGCGATGGCGCGCACCTGCTGCTTGGGTAGATGGCCGAGCGGAAAACGCAAATAGTCGATCTGCGCCTGCGTGGTGGCGAACAGGAAATAGCTCTGGTCGCGATCGGCATCGACGGGCCGGTAGAGCGAGCGGTGCGCGCCGTTGGCGCGGGAGCGAATGTAATGGCCAGTCGCCAGTGCATCCGCCTCCAACTCCTGCGCGGTGGTAAGAAGGTCGGCAAACTTTACGGTCTGGTTGCAGGCCACGCAGGGGATAGGCGTTTCGCCGGCCATATAGCTGGTGGCAAACGGGTCGATCACCGCCTTGCGGAAACGTTCCTCGTAATTCAGCACATAGTGCGGGATGCCCAGCGTTTCGGCGACGCGCCGCGCATCGTCAATGTCCTGGCCGGCGCAGCACGAACCGGCGCGATGGGTGGCGGCGCCATGATCGTAAAGCTGAAGCGTCACGCCGACGACATCATAGCCTTCATGCTTGAGCAGCCCGGCCACGACGGAGGAATCGACGCCTCCCGACATGGCCACGACGATGCGGGTGTCTTCGGGGCGAGCGGGCAGATCAAGGCTGTTCATGGTCAGGTCCGTATTGTCAACGCTTCGGGTTCAAGGCCCGAACGATGCCGTGAATATAGGCCAAGCCGGACGTTTGCGCCAGCACCGGCACCGAATGCCCTGATGCGACATGGTGGGGGCGGGCCTGCAACGAGGTTTGTGCGGGTTGGTTCAAATGCCGTTTAAAACCCTAACGCGCCGTTCATGATCCTTACCTATCCATTAGGGTAGGCTTAGGCAAATTTTAAAGCTGTGGCGGTAATGTGGTGGGGATTGGGTCTTTGAGTTTTTAGTAGAGAGTACGATGACCGATCTAATTAGACCGCGAGTCAAATATGTTATCGGGCCTGACGGCAGCCCTCTTACCATTGCCGATCTGCCGCCGACCAACACGCGTCGCTGGGTTATCCGGCGTAAGGCGGAAGTCGTCGCCGCCGTCAGAGGCGGGTTGCTCAGTCTTGAGGAGGCGTGCCAACGCTACAAGCTGACGACGGAAGAGTTTTTGTCGTGGCAGGCCTCCATCGACGAGTATGGGCTGGCCGGGTTGCGAACGACCCGTATCCAGCAGTACCGGCATTAATCGCAAAGCGCCCGGCCGATGGGCAGGGCGTTTTTTCTCCCCTGGGAATGGGGCCGCGCGGGCGCGGCCCGAATTGCTATTATCCTGCGGTGGTTGGATGGGGCGGGTCTGGACGCTTGGAGCGCTGTCGCCCGTGCGGGCCGGCTTGTTTTCGGGATCGAGGGAAATCGCGCTGCCCGGCGCTTGAGCGTGGCAGGCGCGTAGCCTCAGCCTTTTCCGTAGCCTATTCTGGCGCGGCTTAGCCGGACAATATTTAGCGGGAAAAGAAGCCGTTCGCCGGCCTGGCTTGTCGCTGGAAGCGGAGGCTTGCTCGCTTGAAGCGGCGGCTGCCTGCTACGGGAATCGAGCGGCAGGATAAATTTCGCCCTTAGCGGCGCGGGCCAATGCCGCGCTCTTGACGCCGCACCAGAGTGCGACCCCTGCCGTTTTAGCCGATCATGGCGCTTCGGGCGACCATCTCGACGTCGCGAACCTTGATGTCGCGTGATTCCAGCATTTCCGCCTTGGAAAGCTCCGCTTCAGCTTCGGCGAGTATTGATTCGGCAGCGCTTCGCTGTTGCGCGAGATCGGACTGCGAATTGCGGAGATTGTCGCGGCGCAGGCGCGCTGCGGTGGCAAAGGTTGGGTAGGCGAAATGATTGATATCGGTGATGCCGGCCTTCTTTTCCTCGGCGGCGATCTGCAATTCCAGTTCGGTGGCCATCCGCTCGAATTCGGCGATCATCATGTCGAGCTGCAACAGCTGCCGCCGCTTCTCATTCACCTGAAACTGTTTCAGTCGAACCAGGTTTTCACGTGACTTCATGATTCGGTACTCCAGCAAACGCACTCATGCACATAGCGTCCAAATGACCCTGAAAGGTCGTGTCCCCTACATTTCCCCCGGCTTTCCCCGAGCTATGGGAAACAAAATCCTAAAGTTTTTTCGTGCCGGTAACCATTCGTTTACGGGCATTGTTAATCATAGGGGCGAGGACTTAAGGGCTGGTAAAAATTTCAGGCGCCCAAAAATGCCGGACGATGAAGGTCCCAATGAGTCTAAAGAGTCACTTAGCCAGGTTTTTTAATGTGCGGAGCTAGTGTTTTAGGGCAACGATTCCGCATTGGATTCAAGTGAGTGTAGAAATTGGTTAAAAAATCTGGTATCGCGTTGGGTGCGCAATTAGGATTTGTTAACCATTAAGTGGCAGCTTTCGACAAGGCAATCGCTGCTCCGGTCCCGGACGGCTCAGATACGGACCGATAGCAGAAAAGGGGAATGAGATGCGCGTTCTGCTGATAGAAGACGACAGTGCAACCGCACAGAGCATCGAATTGATGCTGAAGTCTGAAAGCTTCAATGTGTATACGACAGACCTTGGCGAAGAAGGTGTCGATCTCGGCAAGCTGTATGACTACGACATTATTCTTCTCGATCTGAATCTCCCCGACATGTCGGGTTATGAGGTCTTGAGAACGCTTCGCCTCTCCAAGGTCAAAACGCCGATCCTTATTCTCTCCGGCATGGCCGGCATCGAGGACAAGGTGCGCGGCCTCGGCTTCGGCGCCGACGACTATATGACCAAGCCGTTCCACAAGGACGAGCTGGTCGCCCGCATCCACGCCATCGTGCGCCGTTCCAAGGGCCATGCCCAGTCGGTCATCACCACGGGCGAACTGGTGGTTAATCTGGATGCCAAGACGGTCGAGGTCAGCACCCAGCGCGTGCATCTCACCGGCAAGGAATACCAGATGCTGGAGCTGCTTTCGCTGCGCAAGGGCACGACGCTTACCAAGGAAATGTTCCTCAACCACCTCTATGGCGGGATGGACGAGCCGGAACTGAAGATCATCGACGTTTTCATCTGCAAGCTGCGCAAGAAACTCGACGCTGCTTCGGGCGGCCAGAATTACATCGAAACGGTGTGGGGCCGCGGCTATGTGCTGCGCGAGCCAGAAGATGTCCGCGAAAGCGCCTGAAAGTTCGAAATTCCGTTACAAAAAAGTCCGGCTCAGCCGGAC
>DASYCS010000290.1:0-1587 GCA_036500025.1 Mesorhizobium sp.
AGGCTGCATCCATCAGCGCATTGCGGCTCTTTACCACGCCGGGGCGCGTCGCCAGTGCCTGCAGGATGAGGAATTCCGTCACCGTCAACGTGACCGGTTCGTTTTTCCATGTGCAGGTGTGACGCTCGGGATCCATGCGCAGCAAGCCGCGATCGAGCGCCTTGGCGTCGGTCTCCTTGGGGACCGCGGTCGGATCCTTTGGCGCGGCGCGGCGCAACACCGCCTTGACGCGCTCGACCAGCAGGCGCTGCGAGAACGGCTTGCGGATGAAATCGTCAGCGCCCATTTTGAGGCCGAACAATTCATCGATCTCCTCGTCCTTGGAGGTGAGAAAGATCACCGGCAGATCCGATTTCTGCCGCAGCCGGCGCAACGTCTCCATGCCGTCCATGCGCGGCATCTTGATATCTAGGATGGCAAGGTCTGGCTGGCTGGTGCGAAAGCCATCGAGCGCCGACGCGCCATCCGTATAGGTCATGATACGGTAGCCTTCGGCTTCCAGCGCGATCGAGACCGATGTGAGGATGTTGCGGTCGTCATCGACCAAGGCGATTGTGGGCATGAGCCTGCTTTCGAAAAAAACGGTGGCTGAAACGGCGAGCTATTTAGCGATGCGCCGTACAAGTGGGCTTCGAACGCGGTCAACGAGCAATGCAAGCTAGGCTGAAGTGTGACCGAGTTCCGAAAACGCCTCGCGCGGCAAAGCGTTCCAACCCGTGGTAATCCTATTTACCCGAAAAAAGGCCTTCATTGCAACAGGATACCCCGGATTAAAGCATGGAACCATCAGCTGATTTCGATCCTTCCAGGTTGGCCCGGTCGCTGCTGCGGCGCAGCCGGCAGGGGGCGCTGGCGACCTTGATGGCCGGCAGCGGCGATCCCTATTGTTCCCTGGTGAATGTCGCGAGCCACGCCGATGGCTCACCGATTCTGCTGATTTCGCGGCTGGCGTTGCACACCAGAAACATCCTTGGCGATGCCAGGGTTTCCCTGATGCTGGACGAGCGGGCCGCCGGCGACCCGCTCGAGGGCGCCCGGATCATGCTGGCGGGCCGCGCGGAACAGGCCGGGGCCGACCAGGTCGCAGTGCTGCGCCGGCGCTACCTTAACGCCCATCCGTCGGCGGAAGCCTTTGTCGAATTTAAGGATTTTTCCTTCTTCCGGATCCATCCCACAGCCGCCCATCTGGTGGCCGGATTCGGCCGGATCGTGGATCTGCCGCCGGAACGGTTCTTGACCGACATTTCCGATGCCACGGCGCTGCTGGAAGCCGAGCCGGGCGCCATCGAACATATGAACGAAGATCACTGCGACGCCATGAATCTGTACGCGACCAAATTGCTGGGCGCGGAAGCCGCCGACTGGCGCTGCATCGGCTGCGATCCCGAGGGGATGGACATGCAGGCTGGGGCGGCGACGCTGCGGCTGGAGTTCCCGGAGCGCGTCACCAACGGCAACGAACTGCGCAAGATGCTGGTGAGGTTGGTGGGTGAGGCCCGCGCCAAGGCTTAAACTTTTCGAAAGGCTCAAATTTTTCGATCCTGAGACTCATCGCGCCGGAACATTGAACGGGCGCGTGGGTTCACG
>DASYCS010000291.1:0-6783 GCA_036500025.1 Mesorhizobium sp.
CGGCATCAAGCCGACCTATGGCCGCTGCTCGCGCTGGGGCATCGTTGCCTTCGCCTCGTCGCTCGATCAGGCCGGCCCGATCGCGCGCGACGTGCGCGACGCCGCGATCCTTTTGAAATCCATGGCCTCCGTGGACGCCAAAGACACGACTTCCGTTGACCTGCCGGTGCCGGATTACGAGGCCGCCATCGGCAAGCCGGTCAAGGGCATGAAGGTCGGCATCCCGAAGGAATACCGCGTCGACGGCATGCCGCAGGAGATCGAGGCGCTGTGGCAGAAGGGCATTGCCTGGCTGAAGGATGCGGGCGCGGAAATCGTCGATATCTCGCTGCCGCACACCAAATACGCGCTGCCGGCCTATTACATCGTCGCGCCGGCCGAGGCCTCATCCAACCTCGCCCGCTATGACGGCGTCCGCTACGGCCTGCGCGTGCCGGGCAAGGACATTGTAGAAATGTACGAAAACACCCGCGCCGCCGGCTTCGGCCAGGAGGTCAAGCGCCGCATCATGATCGGCACCTATGTGCTGTCGGCCGGTTATTACGACGCCTATTACATTAAGGCGCAGCAGGTGCGCACGCTGATCAAGAAGGATTTCGAGGACGCCTTCGCCGCTGGCATCGACGTCATCCTGACGCCGGCGACACCGTCGGCCGCCTTCGGCGTCGCCGATCAGGAAATGGCCTCCGATCCGGTCAAGATGTATCTCAACGACATTTTCACGGTGACGGTGAACATGGCCGGCCTGCCCGGCATTTCAGTGCCAGCCGGCCTCGACGGCAACGGCCTGCCGCTTGGATTGCAGCTGATCGGCAAGCCGTTCGAGGAAGAGACGCTGTTCCAGACCGCGCATGTCATCGAACAGGCCGCCGGCACGTTCCAGCCGGAAAAGTGGTGGTAATACTATGCTAGGGAGGGGATGACGAATGTTCTTCATCCTCTCCAAGATCGTCGGCTTCGTCATCCAGCCGGTTAATTTCGCGATTATTCTGATTTTTATCGGCCTTGCGGCGACGTTCTTTCGCTGGCGGCGGCTGGGGGCGGCCTGTAGCGGCGGCGCGTTTCTCGTCCTCGCGCTTTCCGTGTGGACTTCGCTTGGCGCGTGGATGCTCAACCCACTGGAGCAGCGCTTCCCCAAGCCCGATTTTCCGCAAAAGGTGGACGGCATCGTCGTTCTCGGCGGTGGCCTTGAAGGCGGCATCAACCTTGCGCGCGGCGGCTATGAACTGAATTCGGCCGGCGATCGGCTGGTCGAGGCGGCGGTGCTGGCGCGCCGCTATGCCAAGGCGAAGATCGTCATCACCGGCGGCAACGGCTCGCTTATGCTGGCGGGCGAGGGCGATGCCGGCACCGCTCCCCGCCTGCTGGAAGCGCTGGGCGTCGCGCCGGATCGCCTGATCCTCGAAAACCGCTCGCGCAACACCTACGAAAATGCCGTCTTTACCAGGGAGGTGGTAACGCCCAAACCCGGCGAGACATGGCTGCTGGTAACGTCGGCCTTCCACATGCCGCGCGCCAAGGCCTTGTTCGACAAGGCCGGCTTCGCCACCGTTCCATGGCCGGTCGACTATCGCACCTCCGGCAGAGAGGGCATCGGCCTGTTTACCGACAACGCCGCCGATGCCTTGCAGGCGACAACGATTGCCTTGCGCGAATGGATCGGCCTTGTCGCCTACTGGCTGTCCGGCAAGATCGATACGCCATTTCCGGGGCCAGCCTGAACATTCCGCCCGCAATGTCGCGGGGGGATCATCCAAGGTCGGCGCGTGCCGCGCGACTTTGCGGAAAACAGCAAATAAGGTGAGAGTTCCTATATATCTGTCGCTATGCTCGACATGAGATAGCCTGGGAGATTTCGCGTGTTCCTTTCGGTTTTTGACCTGTTCAAGATCGGCATCGGGCCATCGAGTTCCCATACGATGGGACCGATGACTGCGGCGGCGCGCTTTCTGGAGGAAATCCTGAACGGCGACTGGCCGCGCCCCGCCGGCGTGAAAGTCGATCGCCTGGGCGCCAGCCTGCACGGCTCGCTGGCCTATACCGGCATCGGCCATGGCACCGATCGCGCCGTCATCCTTGGCCTGACCGGCGAAACGCCGATGACCATCGACCCCGACAGGGCGGATGGCGTCATCGCGGCGATCACCGCAGACAAGCGCATTTCGCCGCCCGGCCACCCGTCCTACCGCTTTGATCCGGCCACCGATCTGGTCATGGACCGGAAGACCAAGTTGGCCGGCCACGCCAACGGCATGGCTTTCTACGCCTATGATGCGGCTGATCGCCTGCTGCTCAAGCGCATCTATTATTCCGTCGGCGGCGGCTTCGTCATGTCGGAGGAAGAACTTCAGCGCGCCAAGACATCCGGTTCCGTCACCACCGAAGGCAAAAAGGTGCCATACCCCTTCAAGCGCGCCGACGAAATGCTGCAAATGGCGTCGAAAAGCGGCCTTTCCATCGCCGAGATGAAGCGGGTCAACGAAGAAACGCAGATGTCGCGCGAAAAGCTCGACGAGGGCCTGGATGCGATCTGGAACGCGATGCTCAACTGCATCGAGCGCGGCCTGTCGCAGGAAGGCATCATGCCCGGCGGCCTGAAAGTGCGCAGGCGAGCCCGCATGCTGCACGACAAATTGCAGGAGCAATGGAGCCAGAACAGGCCGAACCCGCTGCTCGCCAACGATTGGCTGTCGGTCTACGCCATGGCCGTCAACGAGGAGAACGCCGCCGGCGGCCGCGTTGTCACCGCACCGACCAACGGCGCAGCCGGCACGCTGCCCGCCGTCCTGCGCTACTGGCTGCATTTCCACCCGGAAGCCGACCAGCCGAGCATCCGCGACTTCCTGCTGACGGCCGCCGCCGTTGGCGGCATCATCAAGACCAACGCCTCCATTTCCGGTGCTGAGGTCGGTTGCCAGGGCGAGGTCGGTTCCGCTTCCGCCATGGCGGCGGCTGGCCTGTGCGCGGTCATGGGCGGTACGCCGGAGCAGGTGGAAAATGCCGCCGAAATCGCGCTGGAACACCATCTCGGCATGACCTGCGATCCTGTCGGCGGTCTGGTCCAGGTGCCGTGCATCGAGCGCAACGCGCTTGGCGCCGTCAAGGCGGTGACGGCGGCGTCGCTCGCCATCAAGGGTGATGGCACCCATTTCGTGCCGCTCGACGCGGCAATCGAAACCATGCGCCAGACCGGCCGCGACATGAATGAGAAATACAAGGAAACCAGCCTTGGCGGCCTCGCCGTCAATGTGGTGGAATGTTGAACGCCTTTTCGGAAAAAGGCCGGCTGTAAACGGGATATAACGCGAGAGCCTGTGCAAAACGCAGCCCGGCGTTGAATGGTCCGGGCGCAGGCACTAAGTTGCGCTCATGCCTCTGAATATCCTGAAATTATGTGTCGGCTGCGACAGCGTCGAGGACCTCGAAGAATGGGTCGCCTCCTGCCTGGACGAGCGCCGCCGCAACGGCAAGCCGGTCGAGCACTGGCACACCACCCGCATGACGCCGACCCGAGGCGCTGAAATCGTCGGCGCCGGCTCGCTCTACTGGGTCATCAAAGGCAATGTTCAGTGCCGCCAGCTGATTACCGAAATCCGTCCGTTCGTCGATGGCGAGGGCATCGGCCGCTGCATGCTGATGCTCGATCCGCAGATCGTGCGCACCGACTGGCAGCCGCGCCGCGCCTTTCAGGGCTGGCGCTATCTGAAACAGGCCGACGCGCCGGTTGATCTCGGCAAGGGCAACGCAGCCATGGCGGAAATGCCGCCGAAACTGCGGCTGGAACTGGCTGAACTCGGCCTGCTGTAGTCGCCGGCCTGGGTGGCCATATCGCCCGGCCAATGGCGACACGGGCTTGCCGGCCACATATTCGCGCCACATCCTGGATCGATGTTGGGCGTTGGGTGAAATCGGCTGTGGCCAAGGCGGTCTCGGCTGAAGTCCTGCGAGGTGACCGGTGCTGATGGGCGTGCTTATTGCGATTGTCGCCGTGTTTTTAGCCATAGTCGGGCTAGTGACGGTCTTCCTGCGCGCCGATCCGGCAAAACTGGCCGGCGGGCTGACGCTGACCGCACCGCTGCTGCTGGCATTTATCGGCTTGGCGGCATTGATTGCCGGACGCGAGGCGATAGGCGGGCTGATGCTGATGGGCGCCTTCGCCTGGTACGGGTCGATGCGGAAGAAGCCCGCGCCCCGATTGACGGCGGCAAGACATGCCACCGTTCGCACGGCCGCGCTCGAAATGGAGCTGGACCACGGAACCGGCGCATTGGAAGGGCTGGTGCTCGCCGGCCGCCATGAAGGCAGGATGCTGGGTTCGATGGGCCTGGCAGAATTGCGGGAGCTATACCGCGATCTCTATACCGATCCCGAAAGCCGGCAATTGCTAGAGACTTATCTTGACGGCCGCTTTCCCGTCTGGCGCAAACACGCGCAGCCGGACGGTGGCGAGCGGCTGGGTGTGCCGCCAGGTTCTGGCCCCATGACTAAGGAGGAGGCCTACAAGGTCCTTGGTCTTGAAGCGGGAGCCGCTCCGACGGATGTCCGCAAGGCGCACCGCCGCCTGATGCAGCGCCTGCGCCCCGATATCGGGGGCACGTCTTTCCTGGCGGCGCGGATCAACGAAGCCAAGGACGTCTTGCTCTCCAATCACCACTAAATCTCCTTCGACCAGAAACATTCCGGAGAGAGTTCCATGCCGCCTATTGCTGGACGGCATAACACTGGATTTTATGCTTCTTCAGGCCGTTGCAGGCCTTCCAGGCAGCGTCTTTCGAGCCGAACCCGCTATAGCGGGCGCGGAAATAGGTGACGCCGTCCTTCTTGAAGGGAGCGGTGAAGCCCGAGGCGTCGGCAAGAATTCGCGATGCCTGCTTGGAGGTCTTTTCCAGGATCGCTTGCGCCTCGCCCTTGCTGGGCGAAGAGGCGACCTGCACGGCCCAGCCGGATGGCAGCGATGCCGTGTTCACCGGATCAACGTTTTCCTCCGGCTCGGCATAGGCGGCTGCAACGACCGAAGCGGTAATCGGCCTGGCTGCCTTGGCGATGATTGGCGCGGGGGTCTTTGCCGCCGGCGCGCTTTCATCCGCCGTCTTGAACGGAATGTCTTCCTGCAAAGGCTCTACATTGTCGGGAGCGGAGGCAAGTTCCTCACGCGCCGGGCGGATATCCGGGGTCGGCGCGTTATGTTTGGGCAAAATCGCTTTTGCCAGCGCCACGACGGGCGTGTCGTCGTCATCGGCCTTGGCGATCAGGTCGCCGCTGCCGCCGCGCGACGATGCCTTCGGCATGTAAGTCTTGAGCATCGCGACCATTTCGCTGTCGCGGCTGCCGCCGGAGCTGCCGCCCATGACGACGCCGACGATGTTGCGGCCGCCATCCTTCACGGAGGTGACCAGATTGAAGCCGGAAGCCGCCGTATAGCCGGTCTTGATGCCGTCAGCGCCCTTGACGCGGTCCAGCACCCGGTTGTGGCCATTGATGCGCTGCCTGCCGAACATGAACGAACGCTGCGAGAAATAGCCGTAATATTGCGGGAAGTGCTCGCGCAGGGCGATGCCGAGGATAGCCATGTCGTGCGCGGTGGTGAACTGGCCGGGATTGGGCAGGCCGTTGGCATTGCGGAACACGGTCGACCTCATGCCCAGCGCGCGCGCCTTCGCGGTCATCATGCGGGCGAAATTGGCCTCGTTTCCACCCAGGAATTCGCCCATGGCGGTCGCGGAATCGTTAGCCGATTTCGTTACCATCGACAGGATCGCAGCGTCGACGGTCACCTGGCCGCCCTTCTTCACGCCAAGCTTGGTCGGCGGCTCGGCGGCGGCGTTGGCTGAGAATGTGACTTTGGACGACCGGCTGATCTTGCCGCTCGAAAGCGCTTCGAACGTCAAATAAAGCGTCATCATCTTGGTCAGCGATGCCGGGTAGCGCCGGCCATTGGCGTCGGATGCGTAGAGCGTCTTGCCGGTATTGGCGTCGATGATGATGGCCGAGTGCGGCGTGGCCATCGACGAGGCCGTCTGAGCGGCGATGAATGTCACCGCCGCGGCGAGCATCATGACCGCTTTGGAAAGATTGGCTGACCTGGAGATGATGCCTGACAACGCCTGACGCACTGCTACATCCTTTGAATTTTGTTGCATGGGGAGGCGGCAAAGGTTCCAGCCTCGCATTCGGCGCAAACTACGTCGGCAGCGTTACCAATCCGTTTATGGTAACCGCGCCATTCACCATTTTCGTCGGAGTTGACTCACATTTTACGTGAATTGGGTGGGCGTTCGGCGCGTCTGCGGCTGCACGCCGCAGTCGAAATTGACTTCTTGTGCGTCGCACCATAGATTTTGCCGCAGCGCACCAGCTGCGCTGGCCGATATTCGAGCCTGAAAACCAATATTCTCGCCTGAAAAGGATGTCGCCATGACGCAGTCGCTCGAAGAATTCAGCCGCTACGGCAGGAGTTTGGCGGAATCCGGCATGAACAGCCTGGATTCGCTTTCGAAAGGCGCGCAGGCCGTCGCGGCCGAAGCCGGCGAATATACCGGCAAGACACTGGAAGAAGGCAGCGCCGCTGCCGCAAAGCTGTTTGCGGCGAAGTCGCTGGAGGATGCGCTGGAAATCCAGTCCGCCTACCTCAGGCATTCCTACGAGAGCCTGGTCGCGGGGGCGACCCGGTTTGGCAACCTTTACGCCGAACTGGCCGGCGAGGCCTGCAAGCCGTTCGAGGGCGTCGTCGCCAGGGTCGGATAAGCTTCGGTCACTATCCTGCCGAGGCAGGTCGGTCAGGCA
>DASYCS010000292.1:0-8069 GCA_036500025.1 Mesorhizobium sp.
CGCTGAAAAAAGGCTGGTCGCTGAGAAAAAGGCCGGGTCTCCCGGCCTTTTTTCTGGCCATTTGAATGTCGGAAGACGCTTGGCGCCGCCAATCTCGCTTTAATCGGCTGTGTCGTTTTAGCAACACACGCGTGTCATCCCGCCGCGCGAACCCTGGCCTGCCCGAATTTGCCCATTTCCCGCCATAAACCCGGAGCACCTCAATCAGGTCTCCGGACACGCGCCATGAAGGCGTGGCGAAGAGACGGGCCGCAAAGCCGGCCGCAGGGACTGGAATGAACGCCATAGCCACCTTCTCCATCGATAGGCCATGCCGTGCGCGCCGCGCACCGGCATGTCGTACTTTGGACGAAAAGCCGGTGCAGGCTCCCTCCGCAAACCGACCGGCCATGCGGGCACGCGCAGTTCTTTCCGGCATGATCTCGACCGGGTCGGATATGACGAGGCGGCGCCGCAAGACGGCGGCCGGCGCGCGGCGCAACGAGCACGGGTTCATGCGGGTAGCGGAGTTGTTGAGGTCACTGGTTTTTTCGGCGCTGGTCGCGATGGCGACGCTGGGCGCCGTCGATCGGGCCTTGGCTTTCGATGACAAGGTTTTTGACGACAAGACCGGGGTAAAGCCGGAATCCAGCCCTTGGGCGGTGTTCCAGTTCGGCTTCTCCGCCTACAAGAACGGCCACAAGGACCAGGCCGTCGAAGCCTATAAATATGCCGCCGAAAACGGCCAGATCGGCGCCACCTGGAAGCTTGCCCGCATGTATGCGCAGGGCGATGGCGTGACGCAGGACGACTACTCCGCCTATAAATTCTTCAGCGAGATCGTCGATCAGGACGTCGAGCCCGGCTCGCCCGAGGAAAGCTATGTCTCCGACGCGCTGGTTGCGCTGGGCGGCTATGCCATGAACGGCATCCCCGGTTCGCCGGTGAAAGCCGATCCGGTTGCAGCGCAGGAATATTACATGCGCGCCGCCGCCAACTACCGCAATCCCGATGCCCAGTACGAAATGGGCAAGATGTTCCTGAAGGGCGATGGCGGCGTCAAGGCCAGCGTCAAGCAGGCCGGGCGCTGGTTGCAACTGGCCGCCGAAAAGGGCCATGCCGGCGCGCAGGCGACGCTTGGCAATCTCTTGTTCCAGAGCGGCAAGCTGGTTCGCGGGCTGACCATGATGACGGTGGCGCTGGCGCGCGCCGCGCCCACCGATCAGCCATGGATTCGCGGCATGCAGGAAGAGGCGTTCGCCGTAGCGCCCGAAGCCGACCGCCGCACCGCCATTTCGCTGGCCGACGGCATCCTCACCAAAGGCGCCAGCCAATAGGCTTGGCTGTCTGAAATCTACTAGATCGGTTCCGTTTTTTACCGAATCGACAAAGCCGCTCTATCTCTTTGTTTCTGCTGCATTTCCGGACGGAAACACCGTTTCACGTTTTTGCTGGAAATCTACTAGTTTTCGGTTGGTTCGCTTGGCATGGCCGGCGAAGCGCCAGGTTCGGAGGCCGGCTTTGTCTCCGGCGACGCGTCGTTTTGCGAACAGCCGTCCTGTATTTTTGTCCACGACGTATTGTTGAGGACCATATCGCATCGGGCGAGATGGCTCTTGCCGGAAAGTGTGATGCATTCCTTCTGGCCGATTTCGAAGGACGTGCTGTTCGCCAGGCATTTGGGCGCGGCCATCGCCGGCGCGGTTGCCATAACCGTCAAAACCAACGCCGCCGATGCAAGTACTGTTCTCATAAGCCGGCCAATCCAAAGGTCGTTTCGACTGCCAACCGAGCCTTCAGGCCGCGCGCAGCGCCAGTTGTATGGCTACGGGTACATGGTCGGACGGCTTTTCCCACGCGCGAACATGCTTTTCGATATCGGCCGACGAAAACCGGTTGGCGGCTTCCGGCGACAGAAGCAGATGGTCGATGCGGATGCCGTTGTTCTTCTGCCATGCGCCGGCCTGATAATCCCAGAACGTATAGACTTCGGCGGCGTCGTTCACCGCACGCACCGCTTCGGTGAAGCCAAGGTTCAGCAGCCGCCGGAAAGCCTGCCGGGTTTCGGGCTGGAACAGCGCATCGCCCAGCCAGTTTTCCGGATGCCTTGCATCGATGGCTTCGGGTATGACGTTGTAGTCTCCGGCCAACACCAGCGCCTCTTCCAACTCCAGCCGCTGTGCCGCCCAGCGCTCCAGCCTTGCCATCCACGACAGCTTGTAGGGGAATTTGCGCTCGTCGCTGATCGGGTTGCCGTTCGGCAGGTACAGCGAGACAACGCGCAAAGCGCCTTTGTCGGTGGAGAAAACCCCTTCGATGAAGCGCGCCTGCTCGTCCGTGTCGTCCCCCGGCAGGCCGCGATTGACTTCGTCGAATGGCAGTTTCGACAGGATGGCGACGCCGTTGAAGCCCTTCTGGCCATGCGTCTCGACATTGTAGCCCAGCGCCTCGATCTCGGCGCGGGGGAACTGCTCGTCCACCGACTTGATTTCCTGAAGGCACACGATGTCGGGCGCGCTGTCGGCGAGCCATTGCGTCAGGTTGCCGATGCGCGCTCGCACGCCGTTAATGTTCCAGGTAACGATCTTCATGAAAATCACGCGATAATTTCAAAGACTTCTTGCCGGCGCGGACGCCTTGCAGACGATCCTGCACCATTGCTCCGGACGAGGAAACCCGATTTTATCCTGAGGACCCGATTTTATCTTGAGGAACAGAAAAGCGAGGCAATTTGGGCGATCGACCGGCGATAGCGCTTTCGCGCCGCAGTTTCCTGGGGCAGGCGGCTGCCTTCGGGATCGTCGGCGTCGCGCGGCCGGCATTCGGCCAGACGCAGGGCATCCCGCCGGCAGACGCCACCTTCCTGTTCGTTGCCGATATCCACGCCTGCCGCATGGCCAAGGGCCTCAGCCCGCAATGCCAGCAGGAGGGCAAGACCGACGCCAGTCTATTGCGCAACATCGCAGCGCTGAACGGTATCGGCGGCAAGCTTTGGCCGTCCGAAATCGGCGGTGTCGCGACGGGCCTGCGTTCAGCCGGGCAATCGATCGCTACGCCGCTTGGAATCGTCGTCGGCGGCGACATGACCGACGATGGCGGCGGGCAAATCACTCTGCCCAGCGAAGGCACGCAATTGCTGCAATTCAGCCAACGCTACCAGCAAGGCGTCGGACCGGATCGCGTTCATTTTCCCGTTTATGCAGGGCTTGGCAATCACGATCTCGACCAGAACGGCCCCAAAAACCATGTCGACTGGTATCGGCGGGAACTGCGCGACTATGTCGAAATAAACCACCGCGCCGGCATATTCTTCAAGCCGCCGGTGCCGGCCGACAACTACGATGTCGATTCTGACTGCTATTCCTGGAATTGGGGTGGCCTGCACCTTGTGCAGACGCACCGTTTTGCCGGCGATACCGGCCATGGCGCCGCCAGCGGCTTGCCGTGGCTGAAGCGGGATCTGGCGGCAAACGCCGCGGATGGACGGCCTGTCGTGCTCTTCCAGCACTATGGCTGGGATGTTTTTTCGACCGAGGTTTGGGACGCGGCCCAGCACGAATTCGACGATAACGGCAACGGCCCGCCGCATTGGTGGAGCGAGGCGGACAGGCTGGCGCTGCTGGCCGCACTGAAAGACTACAATGTCGTCGCCATCTTTCACGGCCATCAGCATGAGACGCCGATGATCTACCAGCGCGACGGGCTTGACCTGTTCAAGCCCAAGGCCGCCTATATGGGCGGCTTCGCATTGGCGCGAATCGCGGGCGGGGCGATGGATGTCGTGCTTGGCGAGGCGGCGGGCGACCACGGCGAAGTGGTCTTCACCAACGCCTTCAGCAAGCCGTTGCGCGCATGAAAAAGGCCGCATGCGCGGCCCTTTTTTGATTTCGGTCGGTAAATGTCAGATCGAGAAACTGGTGCCGCAGCCGCAGGAGGCGACCGCGTTCGGGTTCTTGATCTGGAACGACTGGCCCATCAGGTCGTCGACGAAATCGATTACCGATCCGCCCATATAGACCACCGAAAGCTCGTCGATCAGCACGGTGGCGCCGTCTTTTTCGAGCGCGATATCGTCTTCATTGCGCTCGCTGACGAGGTCGAACTTGTAGGAAAAGCCGGAACAGCCGCCACCTTCGACGGACACGCGCAACGCGCTCTTGCCCGGTTCAGCCGCCATGATCCTGGCGATGCGCTTGAAGGCGGCGTCGGTAACGTCGATCTTCATGGCAGTCTTTGCATCAGCGCCCATCGGCGTCACCTTGCTTTCGGTTGTTCATGATAGGTATGAAGCGCGAAGGGCCAAGTCAACGGGTGGCGTGACGAGATATTGCCAACGCCGGCCATCGGCTGGTCCGCGGGAACGATGCTGGCTATCTGACGGGTGCTGCCTGACGGGTGCTGCCTGACGGGCGCTGAATGACGGGTGTTGAATGATGGGCCATGACTGACGACAAAGCCGCTCTTGGCGATATCGGTTTCGGCTATCGCCCCCGCGCGGCCTATGCCGCCGATCCGGCAAGCTCGCGCGGCCGCCTGTTTCCCGAGCCGGAAAGCCCGACGCGCACGCCTTTCCAGCGCGACCGCGACCGCATCGTCCATTCCACCGCCTTTCGCCGCCTGAAACACAAGACGCAGGTGTTCGTTGCCCACGAGGGCGATCATTACCGCACGCGGCTGACCCATTCGATCGAGGTGGCGCAGATCGCGCGCGCCCTGTCGCGCTCGCTTCGCGGCGACGAGGATTTGACCGAGGCGGTGGCGCTGGTGCACGATTTCGGCCACACGCCGTTCGGCCATACAGGCGAAGACGCGCTGAACGAGAAAATGGCCGCCTGGGGCGGTTTCGACCACAATGCGCAGTCGCTGCGCATCGTGACTAGGCTCGAACACCGCTACGCCGAATTCGACGGGCTGAACCTTGCCTGGGAAACGCTCGAAGGCCTGGTCAAGCACAACGGCCCGCTGACCGATGCTGGCGGGCAAGGGCTGCATGGCCCGGTGCCGCAGACCATCCGCGCCTACAATGAGCTGCACGATCTCGAACTCGCCCGCCACGCCGGCATCGAGGCGCAATGCGCCGCGATTGCCGACGATATCGCCTACAACACCCATGATATCGACGATGGCCTGCGCGCCGGCCTGCTCACTTTGGAGATGCTTGAGGAACTGGCGCTGCCCGGTTCGATCCTGAAGGACGTGCGCGAAAAATACCCGACGCTCGATCCGGTGCGCACCGGCCATGAGTTGATGCGCCGCCAGATCACCCGCATGGTCGAGGATGTGATCGTCACCACCCATGCCAACCTGGCGCGCATCGATCCGCAAAGCGCCGACGACGTGCGCGGGGCCGGGCAGACGATGGTGGCATTTTCACCCGCAATGGCTGCCGGGGAAAAGGAACTGAAGGCGTTTCTCTACCGTCGCCTTTATCGCCACGAACAGGTGATGCGGGTGCGCGCCGACGCCGAAACGATCGTCAAGCAATTGTTCGATGTCTATTTCGCCGATCCGCGCGCCATGCCCGATGGCTGGCGCGAGGGGCTGGACCGCGCCGAGGACCGCATCAAGGCGCGCCACGTCGCCGATTTCCTGGCCGGAATGACCGACACCTACGCCATCAAGGAACACCAGCGCTTGTTTGACCATACGCCGGATTTGGGCTAGCGCTGCGCAAAATCACTTCTGACGTGAATTCACGTTTCTCCGAGAGTTCGCTGAATTCTCCCGCATGTCTATGAAAGCCTGCCATGAACATCTTCGCCGACTTCACCGCGCGGATTATCAAGACCGTCGAAGCGCTTGACCTGAAGGACAAGGACGGCGCGTCGCCCGATTTGTCGCGCGTTGCCGTCGAGCCGCCGCGCGACGCCACCCATGGCGATCTGGCGACAAATGCGGCCATGGTTTTGGCCAAGCCGACCGGCCAAAACCCGCGCGCTTTGGCTGAAAAACTGGCTGAAATGCTGCGCCAGGACAAGGATGTCGCCGCCGCCGAGGTGGCCGGGCCGGGCTTCGTCAACCTGCGGCTGCGCGATGGCTTCTGGCAGGCGCATCTGGCCAGCCTGATCGGCGCCGGAAAAGATTATGGCCGCTCGACCGTGGGGCAGGGGCACAAGGTCAATGTCGAATATGTCTCCGCCAATCCGACCGGCCCGATGCATGTCGGCCATTGCCGTGGCGCCGTGGTGGGCGATGCGCTGGCCAATCTGATGGCCTTCGCCGGCTATGCCGTCACCAAGGAATACATCATCAACGACGCCGGCTCGCAGATCGATGTGCTTGCCCGCTCGGTCATGCTGCGCTACCGCGAGGCGCTGGGCGAAGTTGTCGGCGAAATTCCGCCGGGGCTTTATCCGGGCGACTATCTCGTCCCGGTCGGCCAGGCGCTCGCCGCCGAGTTTGCCGGCAAGCTGCTTCAGATGCCGGATGACGAGGCGCTGGCCATCATCAAGGACCGCACCATCGACGCCATGATGGCGATGATCAAGAGCGATCTGGCGCTGCTCAACGTCCATCATGACGTGTTCTTTTCAGAGCGCACGCTGCATGCCGACAATGCCAAGAAGATCCGCTCGGCCATCAACGACCTGACGCTCAAGGGCCACATCTACAAGGGCACGCTGCCGCCACCCAAGGGCGAGAAGCCCGACGACTGGGAAGACCGCGAACAGACCCTGTTTCGCTCGACGGCGGTTGGCGACGACCTCGACCGCGCGCTCATCAAGTCCGATGGCTCCTTCACCTATTTCGCCGCCGATGTGGCCTATCTGAAGGACAAGGTCGATCGCGGTTTCGTCGACCTGATCTACGTGCTGGGCGCCGACCATGGCGGCTACGTCAAGCGGCTGGAGGCGCTGGCGCGCGCGGTTGCCGGCGACAGGGTCAAGCTCACCGTCCTGCTTTGCCAGCTGGTCAAGCTGTTCCGCAATGGCGAGCCGGTGCGCATGTCCAAGCGTTCGGGCGATTTCGTCACGCTGCGCGAAGTGGTGGAGGAGGTCGGCCGCGACCCCATCCGCTTCATGATGCTCTACCGCAAGAACGACGCGCCGCTCGATTTCGACTTCGCCAAGGTCACCGAGCAGTCGAAGGACAATCCGGTATTCTACGTGCAATACGCCTCGGCGCGCTGTTACTCGGTTTTCCGGCAGGCGGCGGAGCAATTGGGCGAGGCGGAATTCGACCGCAAGGAACTTGCCGCCGCAAGTGCCGGCCTCACCGACGAGGGCGAGCTTGGCCTCATCCGCAAGCTTGCCGAATATCCGCGCCTGATCGAATCCGCGGCCCTTTCGCTGGAGCCGCACCGGCTGGCATTCTACCTCTACGATCTCGCCAGCGCCTTCCACGGACACTGGAACCGCGGCACCGAAAATCCGGACTTACGGTTTGTTAAGGTTAACGACCGACAATTGACGCTTGCCAGGCTGGGTCTGGTGCAGGCTGTTTCGGATGTTTTGTCGTCCGGCCTGGCGTTGATCGGAGCGGAAGCGCCCACCGAAATGCGTTAGGAGTTGCTAAAACACCTGTCACCTTTTGCCCACATTGCGCTGGTAAGGGCCAACCTTGCGCGACGTCGATGGCGTCCGACTGTGTACGAGTTCGGGAACAAAGATGGCAGACAGAACCCCGCTGAGAACCGCCGACCGTAACGCGATCTCTAACGCGATCTCCGACGACGATCCGTTCGCGGAACTGACCCGCATCATGGGTTTCGACCCTCGCCAGCCGGTGCAGGCGAGGCAGGACCCGGTGATGGCCGACAGCGATTTCGAAATCGACCTCGAAAAGGAGCTGATGGGCGAATTCAGCGTCGAGGCCGATGATGATTTTTCGCCGGAACAGAATGCGCAGAACGCGCAGGGCGCATACGAGGCGCCGGCCGTGTCACATGGCCATCTGCCCGCGCGCGATCTGCCCGCACATGATCTGGACCAGACGGTTGCCGCGTCGATGCAGGATTTCGACCTCGACATGTCGGGCGAAGCCGCGCAGCCGGCCGCGCCTGAAATCGGGTTCGAGGATGATTTCGAAGATGCGCTGGCGCAGTCCTTCGATGCCGAGCCGCAGTGGCCGGAGGAAACGGAAAATCCCGC
>DASYCS010000293.1:0-2082 GCA_036500025.1 Mesorhizobium sp.
GCCGCATCGCCCGCGCCATTGACGGACAAATCCTGGATGGCCATGCGCACGGCGGCGGAGGCCTGATCGAGCTGGTCGAGCGCTTTTTGCAAGGCTTCCATCACGCAATCCCCTTCGGCTTCGAAACAGGCGGCGATTTAGTGGCCGCCGGCTTTTTCGCGGAGGCAGGCTTCTTGGCCGCAGCCTTTGCGAGCGGCGCGGAGGCGTCGGCCACCATGACGGTCGCCGGAATGGCCGCAGGCTCGACATGCGGCTCGACAGCCTTGGCGAAGGAAGGATGCACCACCTTGCCGCCATCGGTCAGCATCGTCGCCTTGACCAGTTCGTCGTCGCGGTTGATGGCAAACTGCTTCGTTGCCTTGTCGACCATCGTTTCAAGGAAGGTGTACAGGTTCTTGGCGTAGAGCAGCGAGGCAGAGGCGGCGATGCGGCCCGGCACGTTGAGATGGCCGACGATCTTGACGCCATTGGCGGTGGTGACCACCTTGCCGGCCACCGCGCCCTCGACATTGCCGCCACGCTCGACCGCCAGATCGACGATGACCGAGCCGGGCTTCATCGAGGCGACCATCGCGGCGGAAACGAGTTTCGGCGCGGGACGGCCGGGGATCAGCGCGGTGGTGATGACGATATCCTGCTTGGCGATATGCTCGGCCGTCAGCGCGGCCTGCTTGGCCTGGTATTCCTTCGACATTTCCTTGGCATAGCCGCCGGCGGTTTCGGCGGCCTTGAATTCCTCGTCCTCGACGGCGAGGAATTTCGCGCCAAGCGAAGCGACCTGCTCCTTGGCGGCGGGGCGAACGTCGGTGGCGGTAACGACCGCGCCCATGCGGCGGGCCGTGGCGATGGCCTGAAGGCCGGCAACGCCGACACCCATGATGAAGATCTTCGCCGCCGGCACGGTGCCGGCCGCCGTCATCATCATCGGCAATGCGCGGTCATATTCGGCAGCGCCGTCGATCACCGCCTGATAGCCGGCGAGATTGGCCTGGCTGGACAGCACGTCCATCGACTGCGCGCGGGTGATGCGCGGCATGAATTCCATGGAAAACGCGGTGACGCCGGCCTTGGCAAGCGCCGCGACGGCCGCGTCGTTGCCGTAAGGGTCCATGATGGCAAAAACCGCCGCGCCCTTCTTGTAGCCCTTCAGTTCGCCATCGGCGGGACGGCGCACTTTCAGCACCACATCGGCTTTCGCCGCATCGGTTGCCTTGCCGATGACCGCGCCGGCCTTGGCGAATTCGTCATCGGTGATGCGCGACAACGCGCCTGCGCCTTTTTCGACAATGATTTCAAAGCCGAGAGCGCCAAGGCGCTTCACCGTATCCGGCGAGGCCGCAACGCGCGTTTCATGCGCATCCGCTTCGAGAGGGATGAATACAGTCTGTCCCACGCGACATCCTTTCGGCTTGTGCTTCATGTCCGGCCAGGCAGCCGGCCGCGCCGGTTAAGGCGCGCTGGAAAAGAGCCGTGGGCCTAGCGGAGGATATAACCGCCGACGACCAGGATCAGAACGAAGAGGATCGTCCCGGAAAAGAAACCAGCCGTGGTGAAAAAGCTGAAGGCCATGGCGGCGAGGACGGCCGCGCAGAAGAGCGAGCCATATTTGGCCAGCAAGGTGAAGCCGTGATAGGTGCGCTCATGCTCCGCGTAGTCCATATTCGCGCCCAATTCGACCGGGCCGGTCGGGGTGTGGTCAGCCATGAGAATACCCTCCGAGAAAGTCTCTTGCGCACATAGCGAAAAGACACGCCGAGGGCAATGGGTGTGATGCCGCACCGCGGCAGATCACGTCATCAAATGAATATGGGGCGGCGGCATCGAAGCCGGGCCGATGCGCCGCCCTATCAGGCAGGCATGCGAACCGCTCAATGCGCTAGATTTGGAAACAGGCCAAGCAGTCCGACCACGATCAGGTAGATCGCCACGATGTAATTCAACAGCCGTGGCATCACCAAAATGAGCACGCCTGCGATCAGCGAGATCAGCGGCGTCAAGGTCAGGGTAGAAAAGGTCATTTTCAGCTCCGCGTTTCAGTTTCCGCCACCCGGTAACGGCGACAGGGGCCGAAAGCTCCATGGC
>DASYCS010000294.1:0-4074 GCA_036500025.1 Mesorhizobium sp.
ACATCGATGCCGGCCTTGGCCAGATGCACCGCCGCCGACAGGCCGGTAAAACCGCCGCCAACGATGACCACATCAGCCCGCCGGTCACCATCCAGCGCCGGATAGCGCAAGCGAGGCCCGACGCTGTCCTCGTACCAGGAACGGCCGGGCGAGATGGGGGATTGGTAGGCCATGAGCGGGGGGTCCGAGTAGGGCAGTAGGGCAGTAGGGCAGTAGGGCAGTAGGGCAGTAGGATCAGGTTTCCGACAGCTTGCGGATGAGAAGACGCAGCAACTTGCTGACGCTTTCACTTGCGCCCATCGGCGGTGCGATTGTCGCGGCTGAAGCGCCGACGCGTTCTGCGATTTGTAGGTGCGTCTCCAGTTCCTTGAGCGATCCTTGGGCAATTCTCAGGAAATTCTGATAGGAGGCCCTGCTTTCCTGCCATAGCCTTCGGCGATATTGGCGGGAACGGATACAGCTGCCCTACGCGCTTGGGCGGTCAGTCCACAGAGTTCGTCCTTCGGCCAACCTCGCGTAATTTCATAAGTCGAAACCGCCAGGTCCATGGCCTGCTGCCAAACAAGAAGATCCCTATACGAATCGATCTTTGACCGCATCTCTCCCCTACTCCCCTGCCTCACACATTCAGCAGCAGATATTCCCGCTCCCACGGGCTGATGACTTCCATGAAGGTCTCGAATTCCGCCCGTTTGATCGCCGCATAGGTGCTGGTGAAGGATTTTCCCAGCATCTCACACAACACTTCGTCCGCCTCCAGCAGGTCGACCGCTTCGAGCAATCCGCGCGGCAGGTCGATCTGGTCTTCATTGGCCGTGGTCAGCACGGGCGGTTCGGCCTTGATCTTGTTGGTCATGCCGATCAACCCGCAGGCCAGCGATGCGGCCAGCGCCAGATAGGGGTTGGCGTCGGAGGAAGGGATGCGGTTTTCGACGCGCCGCGCCGCCGGGTCGGAGCGCGGCACGCGAAACGCCGTGGTCCGGTTGTCGTAGCCCCATTTATTGTTGACCGGCGCGGAAGCCGCCTGCGTCAGCCGGCGGTAGGAATTCACATAGGGCGCAAACATCGCCAGCGCGTTCGGCACATGCTTCTGCATGCCGCCGATGAAATGGAAGAAGGCGTCCGTCTCCGAGCCGTCTTCGGCGGTGAAGATGTTCTTGCCGGTCTTCTTGTCGAGGATAGACTGGTGGATGTGCATGGCCGAACCCGGCTGGCCCTGGATCGGCTTGGCCATGAAGGTGGCATAGATTTCGTGCTTCAGCGCCGCTTCGCGGATGGTGCGCTTGAACATGAAAACCTGGTCGGCAAGCTCGATCGGATCGCCATGGCGCAGGTTTATCTCCAGCTGGCCGGCGCCTTCCTCGTGGATCAGCGTGTCGATCTCCAGCCCCTGGCTTTCGGAGAAGTGGTAGATGTCGTCAATCAGTTCGTCGAACTCGTTGACGCCGGCGATCGAATAGCCGGCGCCGCCACCGATGGCCCGGCCGGAACGCCCGACCGGCGGCACCAGCGGATAGTCGGGGTCGGGGTTCTTGCGCACCAGATAAAATTCGATTTCCGGCGCTACCACCGGCTTCAGGCCAAGCTTGCTATAGGCGTCGAGCACGCGCTTGAGCACGTTTCGCGGCGCGAATTCGACCGAACGTCCGTCCTGGTGAACGAGATCGCAGATTGCGGCGGCGGTCGGGTCTTCTTCCCACGGCACCACGGTCAGCGTCGAAAGGTCCGGCATCAGCTTCAGATCGCCATCGTCTTCCGGATAGTGGAAACCGTTGCCGTTTTCCGGATAGCCGCCCGAAATGGTCGCCATGAACACGGCCGATGGCAGGGCCAGCGAGGTGTTGGAGGTGAACTTCTTCGACGGCATCATCTTGCCGCGCGCAATGCCGGCCTGATCGGGCGTGATGCATTCGATGTCTTCGATGCCGCGATATTCCAACCAGGCGCTGGCCTCTTTCCAGTTCTTGACGCCGCGATGGTTCTTGACGAAAGCAGGCGTGCGAACGCTCCCCGCACGGTTGGACGGTCGGGTTTCCTTTTTAGCAGGCGGCATCATTCACCAGATCGCTTGAGTGTGCCGGAGTATAGGCGCTCCGCGTGGCGAAAGGAAAGGGGCCGGCCGATTAGCATCGCCGCAATGCGCCTGACGGTGCAAACGGCCGAGCCTGGTTCTGCCGATTTTCAAGGTTGCCTCGGTCGCCACCGCTTCGGGCACTGTGTAAGGATGTAGCCGATGGAGGATGCCGATGGCGCTTGAACTTGATGCGCGCGACCAGTCGATGCTCGACGGCGAACACGGCGCCGCCGTAGCCGCCGCGATGAAAATCCTCGTCGCCTTCGCCGATGCCGTCGGCGCGCAAAGGCTGTTGGACATTTCCAGCGCCCATATCGATGGCTGCCTCTATCACGGCAAGGCCGGCCTCGATTTCGTGGAGCGGCTGGTCGAGGGCGGTGGCCGCGTGGCGGTGCCGACGACGCTGAATGTCGGCTCGTTCGACCTCATCCATCCGGGCATGGTCAAGATGCCCGCCGGCGATGAAGCGCCGGCGCGCCGGTTGATGAAGGCCCATATCGAGCTTGGCTGCCAGGCGACCTTCACCTGCGCGCCCTACCAGACGCGGTTTCGCCCGCGCTTCGGCGAGCAGATCGCCTGGGGCGAATCCAACGCCATCGTTTTCGCCAATTCGGTGATCGGCGCGCGCACCAACCGCTATGGCGATTTTATCGACCTGTGCTGTGCCATGACCGGGCGCGCGCCGGCCTGGGGCCTGCACCTGAGCGAGAACCGGCGAGGCCGCATCCTGTTCGAACTGGCCGATGCGCTTGAACCGAGCGACAGCGTGTTCGTCGGCGTCGGGCTGGTCGTCGGACACAAAAGCGGCGACCGCGTTCCGGTAATTGCCGGGCTGCCGCAGCCGCGCGACGAGGACCAGTTGAAGGCATTTGGTGCCGCCGCGGCGACCACCGGGGCGGTGGCGCTGTTTCATGCGGTTGGCATAACGCCGGAAGCGGCAACGCTGGACGAGGCATTCCACGGCTTGCCGCCGGAACAGACGATCCACATTTCGCGCGCCGACATTGCCGGTGCGCTGGCCAGCCTGTCGAGCGTGCCGGACGGCGCACCTCTGTCGGCCGTATCGCTAGGCACGCCGCATTTCTCACATGAGGAATGGCTGCGCCTGTTGCCGATGCTGCGCGAAATTGCGCCCGCCGGAAATATCCCGATCTACGTCAACACCGGACGCGCGACCTTGCAGCGCCTGCAAGACGAGGGCGCCTTGGCCGGCATGGAGGCATTCGGCCTGACGCCGGTGGCCGACACATGCACCTATGTCACGGCGATACTGGGACGGCTTGAGGGCGTCGTGATGACCAATTCCGGCAAATGGGCGCACTACGCGCCGGGCAATATCGGCGTATCCGTCGCCTTCGGCGACATGGAGGATTGCATCCGTTCCGCCGCCGCCGGGCATGTAGTTCGGGGCCGGCTATGAAGCGCTTCGCCACGCGCACCGGAGTTTTTCAGCTGGCCGGCGAGGCGCAAGGGCAGGCGCTGGTGTTTTCGCAAGCGCTCAGCTTCTGGGGCGGCATCGACGCCGGAACCGGCGACATCATCGACCATTCGCATCCGGGCCTTGGGCTAAACGTCGCCGGCAAGGTGCTGGTCATGCCGAGCGGGCGAGGTTCCTCGTCCTCTTCCTCGGTACTGGCCGAGGCGATCCGTTGCGGCACGGCGCCGGCTGGAATCATCATCGAGCGACTGGATCCGATCCTGGCGGTCGGCGCCATCGTCGCCGAATTTCTTTATGCCATCCGCATACCGCTGGTGGTCTGCGACATTGCGGGCATTGTCTCCGGCGATCCCATATCGATCCGCTCAAACGGCGCTGGCCAGGCCGTTGTAACGCTGCCGGCGGCCTAGCTTCTAGGCCGCGTTCCGCATCAGATGGGTGCGCAGAGCGGCCAGGCCTTCTTCGATGTTGGCGCGTCCGAAACCGATGCGGAAACGCCCGTCCGGCGTCGGGTTGAGTTCCGATTGGTAGATGCTTGCCGGCAACAGCAAAACGCCGGAGC
>DASYCS010000295.1:0-10612 GCA_036500025.1 Mesorhizobium sp.
CGGCGCATGACGCCTTCTTCCTTGGTGGTGATGCCGATCTGGTAGTCGCCAATATAGGGCGAGGCGGTGGCGAGGCCTTGCCAGTGCTTGCCGCGCGCCGAATCATAGGTTTCGTTGAACAGGTAGAATTCGAGTTCGGAAGCGAAATAGCCGATATAGCCGCGATCCTGGAGCCGCTTGACCTGCTTTTTCAAGATGGCGCGCGGCGAATGCGGCAGGTCGTCATGCGTGTGGTGGTCAAGCACGTCGCAGATTACAAGCGCCGTCTTTTCCAGCCACGGAATGCGGCGGATCGTTGCGAGGTCCGGCTTCATGACGAAGTCGCCATAGCCTTTCGACCAGCTGGCCGCCTTGTAGCCCGGCACCGGCTCCATATCGATGTCGGCCGCCAGCAGATAGTTGCAGCCATGCGTCTCGTCATGCGCGGAATCGACGAAATAATGCGCCAGGAACCGCTTTCCGGCGAGCCTGCCCTGCATGTCGACGATGCAGGCCAGCACCGTATCGATCTCGCCATTCGAAACCGCTTTTTTCAACTGATCGAACGAGAAATTGCCGGCCATCTTCGGACGCTCCGCTCATGAATGCTGGGCTGATGATACTGGAAAGAAAAGCCGTGGCAGGTTTGAACCCGCCACGGCCTTGTAGCGTTAGCTGCGCTCACCCACCGCTTTTTCGGCAGCCGCGATCGCAGCTTGCCGGGCGGCAACGATCTCGCCGATGGGCGGCCCCTGGAAGCGGCGTTTCTCGAAGGCGAACCAGATGATCGCCGTCAGGATGAAGAACCCGACCGTGATGTAGAGCGCCCAATCATTGGGCGGCTGGATGCCGATGACGAAGATCAGGACCATCGAGATCAGCGACAGTATTCCAAACAGCATGAACACGCCCTTACCCATGTTCCATGGCCCCATCTTGTCCCATTTCGGCGTCCCCCATGCCATCATGCCAAGCACGATCGGCACGGTGAACGACAGGAACAGGAAGATCACGGTGCATGACACCACGATCGTATAGGCCGAGGTGCCGGCGACAGAGACGAGGGTGGAACCCCACACGAACAGCACGGCCAGCACCGCCGCCGTCCAGATCGCCGCCACCGGCGTGCGGTAGGTCGGGCTGACCTTGGAAAGCGCGCCCGATGCCGGCAAGCCGCCATCGCGCGAGAAGGCGAAGATCATGCGCGACGCCGAGGTCACCGTGGCAAGGCCGCACAATAGCTGCGCCAGGAAGACGACGATATAGACGATCTCCTTGACGACCGGATTGACCTGCTGGTCGAACGCCCAGAAGAACACGTTCCAACCCTGCTTGGCGGCCTCGTCCATGTTCGGGATCATCAGCACGAAAGATGCCAGGAACAGGTAGCCGAACAGCGCCGACCAGATCACCGACATCACCATGGCGCGCGGCACCGAACTTGCCGCCTTGATGGTTTCCTCCGAAGTATGCGCCGAAGCATCGTAGCCGGTGATCGTATAGATCGGAAGCAACAGGCCGAGCGCGAACACCCAGGCGTTCGATACCGCAGGCCAGACATTGCCGCCCGCCTCACCGGAATAATTGTGGAATGTGAACAGCCTGGCGAAATCCCACGTCTGCGCCGAAATCAGGCAGACGACCGCGATCAGGATCGCCCCGAAGAAGATGAGGTAACCGGAAAAATCGGTCAGCTTTGCCGTCAGCTTGATGCCCAGATGATTGATCAGCGCCTGCGCGCCGGTGATGATGACCAGGAAGATCATCTGGTTGGTCAGTGTGCCTTCGATGCCGAGCGCCGGACCGAATGCGCCGACAAAAAACGTCCAGGTGCCGACATTGATGGCGCCGAGCACAGTGACAAGGCCGAGCAGGTTGAGCCATGCCGTCACCCAGCCCGTGCCGCGGTTGCCGAGGATCGAACCCCAGTGATAAAGGCCGCCCGCCGTTGGATAGGCGGAGCTGATCTGCGACATGGCGACGGCGAAGGTCAGTGACACGAAGCAGCCGACCAGCCAGCCGATGCCGATGCCGATGCCGCCCGCACCGGAAGTGCCCTGCGCCAGCGAATTGATGCCGCCGGACAGGATGCAGATGATGGAAAATGAAACCGCGAAGTTCGAAAAGCGGCTAAGACGCCGCTCCAGTTCCTGGGCGTAGCCCATGCTGTGGAGAACCTTCACGTCCTCCGACTTGTCGACATCTGTATAGTCTCGCGCTGCCATGGTGACCTCCCCTTTTCGGTTTCAGTTGACCGACCGTGCCGAGAGCCCCGCAGGGAGCGCCCAGTTACGTTCCATCGCATCCTCTTCCATGCGTGAAAAAATACCGGCGAGACGTTTCGCCCATTTCTGTTGACCGGCCGCATCCGAAATCTCGTCATTGCGGATTTCGATCATGGCGCAGGCAAGTCCGCGCGGGCGTGCGTGACGCTCCAGCGTGAAATAGACGAGGTCCGCCGGCGAATAGGGTTCGTTGGCGCCGACGACGATCCCACCCACACCGCCCAGCGCACGCAACAGCGGCGCGGCAATGCGTTCGTCCTCGTCATGGATGATGCCGATGTGCCAGGGCCGCGCCTTGCCGAGATAGACCGGCGTGAACGAATGCATGGAAACGATGCGCGTCTCACGCCCCGCCGCCAGGCGCGCTTCCACCGTAGCGGCAATCGTCTCGTGAAAAGGCTGCCAGGCAAGGTCGATGCGGGCCTGCCGCAGCGCCAAGGTCAGCCGTTCGTTGCCGGGAATAACCGTGCCTTCGCTGGTTTCCGCAATGAGGTTTGGCGCGTCGAGCGGCCGGTTGCAGTCGATGACGAGGCGCGAGACGCAGCTTTCGACCAGCGTGGCGTCGAGCATCTGCGCCATGGTTCGCGCCACGGGCAAAGCCCCGGGATCCCAGGCGATGTGCCGCTCCAGTTCAGCCGCCGCCAGCCCGAGCGTGCCGAATTCTTCCGGCACGAAATTGGAAGCGTGGTCGCAGGTAAACAGATAGGGGCTTGAACCACCGGGGTTCGTCACCCTGACGGTGTCGGAAATTGCAAGGCTGTCTGGCTCTCTCCCCATCGCCAACAAGTCTCCGTCGGCGCTGTACCATATGGTACTTATTTTATGTCATTGCGCCACTTCGGATGATTTCATACATATTGTGCGACTTTGTCAAATGTGTTCTGGAGATATGAACACAGCGCTGTCGCACCGGGATGACATGGCCTCGAACATAGCCGAGCTGATCTCTGAACGAATGGCCGCCATGCCGGCCGGCGAGCGCCGCGCCGCGCAAACGCTGGTTGCCAACTACCCTTTGATCGGCCTGAAAACCGTCGCCGATTTTTCGCAGCAGGCGGGCGTCTCCTCGCCCACCATCCTGCGCTTTGTCGCGAGGCTGGGCTTTCATAACTATTCCGAATTCCAGTCCGCGCTCCAGGACGAGCTTGCGGCCCAGCTGCAATCGCCTGCCTCGCGCACGCTTGCGCCGGCCACTGCCGGCGGAGGTGAAGTCTCGCCGCTGCTTGAGGCGACGCTCGACAATATGCGCGAGACGTTCCGGCATCTCTCCGATGCCCAGCTTGGCGACATCGCCGCCAGGCTTTGCGACCTGCGCGGTCACGTCTATCTGGTCGGCGGCCGCTTTACCGATCCGCTGGCGCGCTATATGGCCGCCCACCTTGCCATCATCCGCCCCAATGTCTTCCACCTCACCGGTCAGGAAATCGCCTGGCGCGACCGGCTGATCGACATGGGCAAGCGCGATGTCCTCATGATCTTCGACATCAGGCGCTATCAGGAAAGCCTGATCCGTTTTTCCGAGAAGGCGCATGAGCGCGGCGTGCAGATCGTCTTGTTCACCGACCAGTGGCTGTCGCCGATCGCGCGTTTTGCCCGCCATGTGATTGCCGGACGCACCGCTGTTCCCTCGGCGTGGGATTCATCGGCCTCGCTCTTCGTGGTGACCGAGGCGCTGGTTGGCGCGGTGACGCGCCGGCTCGAAACCGACACCGCCAGGCGCTTGCGCGAAATGGAAGAGTTACGCTGAAATCAACGGGTAACGCCTCGCCCTTCCATGCCACCTTACATAGAATTAATGTGCGCTGACGGCGGAAAATTGTCATAAAGGACTGCTATGGGCGACGTAATTACGCGCCATGGCATGCGGCTTCGTCTACTCCGGGGAGGGGAAACCCTGAGAGAGCGGGTAAGCGCGGGGAATTCTTTACCAAACCGGAGTGCCGATGGCCGCCTGGAAACAGATATTTTTTGCCCTTGTGGTGGTGGTCGCGGCAGCGGCAGCCTGGGTGCGCTTTTTTCCGGGCGCGCCGGCGGTTCTCGACCGCTGGGGCATCGAATGGGCCCATGCTTCCATCGCCACGCCCGGTGAGGCCACGGCCGCGAAGGCCGGCGGGGCAAAAAGCTCCATCCCGGTCGTCACCGCCCTTGTATCCACCGCCACCATCAATGGCCGCTTGCAGGCGATCGGTTCGGGCCGCGCAAAGGCGACCGTCACCGTCAATCCTTATGCGGCGGGACGCCTGACCGAATTCCTCGTCCAGTCCGGTTCTCATGTCGAAAAGGGACAGACCGTCGCCCGCCTCGATTCGGACACCGAAACCATCGCGGTCGACCGCGCCAAGGTCGGCGTTCAGGACGCGCAATCCAAGCTCGATCGCGTCAAGCGGCTGCAAGCCACCCGAACCGCATCGCTCGTGGCCGTGTCGGATGCCGAAGTCACGCTGGACAATGCCAGGCTTCAGCTGCGCGAAGCCGAACTGGCGCTGGAACGCCGCTCCATCGTTGCGCCCATCGGCGGCACGGTCGGCATCCTGCCGATGGAGGCCGGCAATTACGTCACCAGTCAGTCGGCCGTCGCCACCATCGACGACCGCACGGCCATCCTGGTCGATTTCTGGGTGCCGGAACGCTTCGCCGCCTCGATCAAGGTCGGCGCGCCCATTACCGCGACGCCCATCGCCAGCCCGAAGGACGTGTTCCAGGGGTCGGTGGCCGCCGTCGACAACCGCGTCGACGAGAAAAGCCGCACGCTTTGGGTTCAGGCCCTGATTGAAAACCCGGCCGATTCGCTGCGCGCCGGCATGGCATTCGACGTCACGATGAAGTTTCCGGGCGACAGCTATCCGGCCGTCAGCCCGCTGGCGATCCAGTGGGGAACCGACGGCGCCTACGTCTGGGCCGTCGAAGACGGCAAGACCAAGCGCGTGGCCGTCCGCATCATCCAGCGTAATACCGAAACCGTGCTGATCGACGCGCCGGTGGTCAGCGGCGATATAGTCGTGACGCAGGGGGTCCAGAGCGTGACCGAGGGCGGCGAGGTCCGCATTGCGGGCGAAGACCAGCGCGCGGCGGACGCCAGCGGGTCGTGACCGAAGTTCATAACAACGCCAACGAGGCCGGCTTTACCGCGCTTTTCGTGCGCCGGCCCGTCATGGCTTTGGTGCTGAACACGCTGATCGCGGTCGCCGGGCTTGCCGCCTTCTACGGCGTCGAAATCCGCGAATTGCCGGACGTGGACCGCGCCGTCATCTCCGTCACCACCGATTTCGAGGGCGCGGCCGCCGAGACCGTCGACCGCGAACTGACCGACACCATCGAAGGCACCGTCGCGCGCGTCTCCGGCGTGAAGTCGATTTCGTCCACATCGTCATTCGGGCGCAGCCGCGTCACCATCGAATTCAACGATGGCGTCGACCTGAACGTCGCCGCCTCGGACGTCCGCGATGCGGTCGGCCGCGTCGCCAACCAGATGCCCGACGAGGCCGACCCGCCGCGCATCGTCAAGGCGGATGCCAATTCCGATGCCGTGATGCGGCTTGCCGTTACCGCCGACAATTTGTCGGTCCAGGACATGACGGTCATCGTGCAGGACCAGATCGAGGATACGCTGGCTGCCGTTCCCGGCGTTGCCGACGTCCAGGTCTATGGCGACCGCGACAAGATTTTCCGCATCGACGTCGACCAGAACAAGCTGGCGAGCCAGGGCTTCACCGTTGCGGATCTGCGGGCGGCACTTGCCTCCGTCGCCTTCGATTCCCCGGCGGGTTCGATCAACACCACCAACCAGAACCTCATCGTGCGCACCACGGCGGACGTGACGACGCCGGAGGAATTTGAAAACATCGTCATCGGCGGCAACACCCATATCCGCGACGTGGCGACCGTCACGCTCGGCCCCGATATCGGCCAGACAACCCTGCGCTCGGACGGCAAGACGGGCATCGGCATCGGCATCGTGCGCCAGGCCGAATCGAACACGCTGGACATTTCAAACGGCGTGAAGGCAACCGTTGCCAATTTGCAGAAAACCCTGCCCAAGGGCATGTCGATCAAGATCACCAGCGACGACGCCGTCTTCGTCAAGGGCGCCGTCCACGAAGTGGAGGTGGCGCTCGGCCTCTCGGTCACCTTCGTCCTGATCGTCATCTATCTTTTCCTGCTCGACTGGCGCGCTACCCTTATCCCCGCTTTGTCCATGCCGGTCGCCATGATCGGCACCATCGCGGCGATCTATCTTGCCGGCTTCTCGGTCAACATCCTGACGCTGCTGGCACTGGTGCTCGCAACCGGCCTCGTCGTCGACGACGCCATCGTCGTGCTGGAAAACATCGTGCGACGGCGCAACCAGGGCATGGGGCCACGCGCGGCGGCGGTACTCGGCGCCAAGGAAGTGTTCTTCGCCGTCATCGCCACCACGCTGACCCTCGTTGCCGTGTTCGTGCCGATCTCATTCCTGCCCGGCCAGACCGGCGGGCTTTTCCGCGAGTTCGGCTTCGTTCTCGCCATGTCGGTGCTGCTTTCTTGCGTCGTCGCCCTCACTTTGTGCCCGATGCTGGCTTCACGGCTTCTGACCAACGCATCCGCCCCCCAAGAAGTGCAAAAGGGTTTTGGCGCCCGTGTCGGCGGCCTGCTGAACGGCCTTTACCGCCGCGCCCTGCACATCTGCCTCGATGCGCCGTGGATCGTGGTCCTGGTGGCGATATTGTTTGCAGGCACCGCCTTCGCGCTGTTCGGCAGCATCCGCCAGGAATTGACCCCCACCGAAGACCGCTCGGCGGTTCTGCTGCGCATCAATGCGCCGCAAGGCGTCAGCCTCGAATACACCACCGCGCAGATGGAAAAGATCGAGCGGCTGATCCAGCCGATACGCGATTCCGGCGAGATCCGCAGCACGTTCGAATTCGCCGGCAACAACGGCGCCTACAATACCGGCTTCATGGTGATGACGCTGGCCCCGTGGGAAGAGCGCACGCGCAGCCAACAGCAGATCATGGCGCAGATAAGCGACCTCGCTAGACAGGTGCCCAGCATTCGCATCTTCCCGGTCCAGCCGAACAGCCTAGGCATTCGCGGCGCCGGCAACGGCCTGCAATTCGCCCTTGTCGGCAACGACCGCAAGGCCTTGGGCGACGCCGCCAACAACATCATCGCCGCGATGCAGCAGGACCCGCGCTTCCAGTCGCCGCGCCTGACGGTCGACCCGACGCAGCCGCAGCTCGCCGTGGCGATCGACCGCCAGCGCGCCTCCGACCTCGGCATCGACATTACCGGTCTTGCCGATACCTTCCAGGCCATGCTCGACGGCAACGACGTGGTCGACGTCTACATCGCCGACCGCAGCTATGGCGTGAAGCTTGTTTCCACCACCAACCCGATCAACGACCCGACCGACCTTGAGAACATCTTCCTCAAGACCAAGGATGGCCGTTTCGTGCCGATGTCGACCATCGCCACGCTGACGGAAAAGGCGGTGCCGCCATCGCTGACGCGCGAACAGCAACAGCCTTCGGTCGCCATTACCTCCAACCTGCGCTCGGATTTCGCGCTGGGCGATGCCTTCGGCGTCGCGCAGGTGATTGCCGCCCCCCTGATGCCGCAAGGCGCGCGCATCCTGCCGCTGGCCGAAGCCGCCACGCTTGGCGAAAGCAACAGCGCCATGGTCACCATCTTCGGCTTTGCGCTGGTCATCATCCTGCTGGTGCTGGCCGCGCAGTTCGAAAGCTTCGTCAGCGCCGTCATCATCATGGCGACCGTGCCGCTCGGCCTTGCCTGCGCCATCGTCGCGCTGCTGCTCAGCGGCACCAGCCTGAACGCCTACAGCCAGATCGGCCTGGTGCTGCTGGTCGGCGTCATGGCCAAGAACGGCATTCTGATCGTCGAGTTCGCCAACCAGATGCGCGACCGCGGCCTCTCGGTGCGCGAAGCGATAGAGCAGGCCGCCACCATTCGCCTGCGGCCGGTGATGATGACCATGATCTGTACCGTGCTGGGCGGCGTGCCGCTGGTTCTGGCAAGCGGCGCCGGCGCCGAAGCCCGCGTGGCGCTTGGCTGGGTGATTGTCGGCGGCCTTGGCCTCGCCACCATCTCGACCCTGTTCCTCACCCCAGTCGCCTATCTGCTGCTCGGCCGTTTCGTCACGCCGAACATCGAGGAAGAGGCGCGCCTGAAACGCGAGCTGGAGGAAGCCGCCTATATCGACATGGAGCCGGCGGAATAGCCGCGCCACTCCGTTCTTGATCCGTCATGGATGACAACGCCGCCCTCAGGCTCTATCTGTCCGGCAGATGAGAGGGCATGGATGCCCTGCCTGACTGGAGCCAATTGCATGCAACCGATCAGCCTCGACGATCTCGTCGCCAGCGCCGGCAAGGAAGTCGGCGTTTCGCCCTGGCGAATGGTGACGCAAACCATGATCGACCAGTTCGCCGACGCCACCGACGACCACCAGTTCATCCATTGCGACCCCGAGCGGGCGGCGCGGGAGACACCCTATGGCGGCACTATCGCGCATGGCTTCCTGCTGTTGTCGCTATTGTCGGCAATGACGTTTGAGACGATGCCGCCGGTCGAGGGCGGCAAGATGGGCGTCAATCACGGCTTCGATGAAGTGCGCTTCAAGTCGCCGGTCAAGACCGGTTCGCGCATCCGCGCCCGTTTCGTGCTGGCCAGCGTCAAGGTGCGGCCTTCGGGCTGGGTCCAGACTGCACACGACGTGACGCTGGAAATCGAGGGAGAGAAAACGCCGGCTCTCGCCGCGCGCTGGCTGACCCTTACATTCGTCGAGCCGCAGCCGGCCTGAACCTGAACCTGCGGCGCTATTTTTGCCCGCTGGCCTTTGGCTCGCGCCGCTTGGGCTTGCCGGGAATGGAAGTCGAAACGACCGAAACCGGATCACTGGCCGGAAACGTCCCTTCCAATCCGACCTCAAGTTCTTCTTCGAGCGTCACCGCGGTTTCGTCCCTTTGCTCTTTTTCAAAGGAGCGGACCGCCGAGGTTTTCGAAGCCTTTGCTGAGGATGCGGGGGTCGACGATTTGGCCATGCTTTATCTCTGTCTCTGCCGCATTGAACCGACAGCGGGCCAATGTCTGCGCCGCATCAGGCGGCGGAGCGCGCCGCCTCGGTGAGATAAGTAAAAACATAGTCCGAGAACGAACGCCAGCACTCGACGCGGAAAGCATCGGGCGCGGTGCGGTAAAGCAGGATCTCGCTCTTGCCCAGCACGGTGCGCGAACAGGCCCCGACCGGAAAGACCTCAAGCGACAAATCCTGCGGGCAGCCGGAGTTGATCGTGGCGGCAGCAGTCGTCCCCGTCACGGAAATGGCGACGTTGCGGTGCGAAACATCGACCGCCGAATGCAGCGCCTTGGCCTTGGCGCAATCGGCGACCAGATCGCCACCCGCCTCGTCCAGCACCAGCCATTCGTCCGGCCCCAGCCACAAGGCGGCGCGGCCATCCTTTGCTGCGGAAGTCTTCGGCTTCTGCGGCAAGGTCAGGCCGAGCGCCCGCGACACGGAACCGAGCGAAGCTTCCGGCGCGCGCACGGAAATGCGCCCCGCCGGCGGCAATATGGCGAGCGCGACATTCGCCGCCGAGACCGCCTTGCCGGCCAGCGCCGAACGGCGCTCGACCGAAGGCGCGGCGGTGGAAGACCCTGCCTTCTTCGCCGCAGCCGTAACCCTGGCCGTCTGCTTGGCCCCGGTTACCTGCTTGGCCTCCGTTCCTGGCTTAACCCCCGTTCCTGGCTTAACCCCCGTTTTTGGCTTAACCATTGAGGTGCTCCCCCTTCTCGTCGAAGAGCACCACCCCGGTGACTTCCACTTCGATCACGCCATCCGGCATCGGCACGTAAAGCGTCTCGCCCATGCGGTCGCGCCCGTCGATCACCAGCGCCATCGCAATCGAGCGCCCGCAATTTTCCGACCAGTAGCTCGACGTGACATGGCCGATCATCTTCATCGGGATCGGCTGCTTCGGATCGGCGACGATCTGCGCGCCTTCCTCCAGCACCACTTTCGGGTCCTTGGTTTTCAGGCCGACCAGTTGCTTGCGGCCCTTGGCGACGAGATCGGGCCGCTTCATGCCGCGAATGCCGACGAAATCCGTCTTCTTCTTGCCGATGGCCCAATCCAGCCCGGCATCGTTGACCGTCACCGTGCCGTCCGTATCCTGGCCGACGATGATGTAGCCCTTTTCGGCACGCAGCACATGCATCGCCTCGGTGCCGTAGGCGCAGGCGCCGTGCTTCTGGCCTTCCGCCCACAGCGCTTCCCAAACGGCCTCGCCATAATCCGCCGGCACGTTGACCTCAAAGCCACGCTCGCCCGAAAACGACATGCGAAACAGCCG
>DASYCS010000296.1:0-1722 GCA_036500025.1 Mesorhizobium sp.
CGGGCGTTGGCGCGGCTGGAACCTCGACCACTTCCGGCGCGGCCGGCTCCGGGGCAGGAGTGGGAACTTCCTGCGGAACCTTGGCCGGAATGTTTTCCGGGACGGCAGGCTGGGCCGGACTGGCCGGGACTTCCTCCGGCGGAGGCACGGGCCGCTCCGGTTCCGGCCGTTCTGGTTCGGGCCGTTCTGGTTCCGGCTTGTCGGGAATTTCCGCCGGCGCGGGCGTGGGCTGCGTTTCAGGTTCGGGTTCTACCGGCTCAGGCTGTGGCCGAGGCACTTCGGCGGGGTCCGGCTCCTCCGTTGCAGGCGCTGGCGTCGAAGCAGACCCATCCTGCACAAGCTCCGCCAGCGCGCCGTCTTCACACTTCAGGAAGTCCGGCGCCGTCTGTCCAGCAACCGGGTTCAGTTGCTTCAGCGCGTCGAGATTGGGCTGGAGCGCTGCCTCGTCGACCTGCTGCCCGCTCGTCTCCTTCTTGCCGAAGGAAAAGACTTTCTTAATGAAACCAAACGCCATTACGATTTCTTTTCAGGCCGCGGACGCGGCCAAAGGGGCAGCCAGCGGCGCGGCAAGCAGCCTTGCGCCGTCATGCCCGGTTATGGTCGCCTCGACGATCTCGCCGGGAGAGCCGATCCCGACGCTCGCCATCGTGAAACCCTCGGTGCGGCCGATGCCATCGCGCTCGATCAGGATCGACTGGCGCGAACCGGTCAGCGATTTGAGATGCCGCGCATAGGCGGCTTCGCCCGCGGCGCGCAGGCGCGCGGCCCGGCTCTTGACCACCTCGCGCCGCACCTGCGGCATGCGCGCGGCAGGCGTGCCTTCACGCGGCGAAAATGGAAATACGTGCAGATGCGTCAGCCCGCATTCCTCGACAATTCGCACCGAATTCTCGAACATTTCGTCCGTTTCGGTCGGAAATCCGGCAATAATGTCGGCGCCAAAGACGATATCGGGCCTGATTTTGCGAATTTCTGCGCAAAAACGGATCGAATCGTCGCGCAAATGGCGGCGTTTCATCCGTTTCAGGATCATGTCGTCACCCGATTGCAGCGACAGATGCAGGTGCGGCATCAGCCGGGGTTCGGTGGCGATCGCCTCCAGAAGCTCGTCATCCGCTTCGATGGAATCGATGGAGGAAAGCCTGAGCCGCTTCACCTCCGGAACCTGCTTCAAAATGGTTTTCACCAGTTTCCCAAGCTTCGGCGCGCCCGGCAGGTCGCTGCCGAAACTGGTCATGTCCACACCCGTCAGCACCACTTCCGCATAGCCGTTGCCGGCAAGGCGCTTGACCTGCTCGACCACGCCGCCCATCGGCACCGAACGGGAGTTGCCGCGCCCATAGGGGATGATGCAGAAGGTGCAGCGATGGTCGCAGCCGTTCTGCACCTGCACGAAAGCGCGCGCGCGCCCCTCGATGGCGTCCACCATGTGGCTTGCCGTCTCGCGCACCGAAAATATGTCGTTGACGCGCGCCTTTTCGAAATCATTGACGCCGAAATCCGGCAGGGCGCGGTAGCTGTGGCTGTGCAGCTTTTCCTCGTTGCCAAGCACGAGATCGACCTCGTCCATGGCGGAGAAATCCTGCGGCGCGGTCTGCGCGGCGCAACCGGTGACGATGATGCGCGCCTGCGGGTTTTCGCGCCGCGCCTTGCGGATCGACTGCTTGGCCTGCCGTACCGCCTCGCCGGTGACGGCGCAGGTGTTGATGATGATGGCCCCGC
>DASYCS010000297.1:0-3275 GCA_036500025.1 Mesorhizobium sp.
CATAGCCTACGAATTCCCGGTTTTCCGCTTCGACGGCAGCGACAAGTCGGCGCCCGCCGCCTACCTCCAGGCCGCCCTTCATGGCGGCGAATTGCCCGGCACCGTCGCCATCGACGCGCTGATGCCCAAGCTGGCGAAGGCCGAAGCCGAGGGCCGCATCCGTGGCGCGATCACCGTCGTGCCGTGGGCAAATCCCGTCGGCCGCGCCCAATACCATTTCGGCGAGCATGAAGGCCGGTTCAGCCTCGATACGCGCGGCAATTTCAACCGCGACTTTCCGCTGATCGATGCGCCGGATGTCAACCTGCTCCCGTCCGACCAAGCCGGATCGCTGGATCGTCGCCTGAAAACCCGCCTTCTCAAATTGTCGGTCGGCCACGACATCGTGCTGGATCTGCATTGCGACGACGAGGGCGTCGCCTATTTCTACGTTCCGGCCCAGCTGTGGCCGTCGATGCAGGATTGCGCCGCCGCTATGCGGCTGGAAGCCGTGGTGGTGTGGGAAGGCGATAGCGGCGCTTCCTTCGACGAAGCATCGCTCCATCCCCATCTTGGCTCGGACAAGGCGAAGCTCAGCCGCCTCGCGGTCACCAACGTGGAATATCGCGGCATTCTCGATGTCGATGGCGCGACCGCCGAAGCCGACGCCGATGGCCTCTACCGCCTGCTGGTGGCGCGCGGCGTGATTGAAGATGCCGCATTGCCGGCCCTTCCGGCGTTCGACGGCGTGGTCGCGCCCATCGAAAACATCGAGATGATCGCCGCCCCGAAGGCCGGCGCGATCCTCTATGACGTCAAGCCCGGCGACCGCGTTGCGAAAGGCGAGCGCCTTGCCACCATCGTGCACGCGCCATGCGAGGCCGGCGGTCGCACCGAGGTTTTCGCGCCGCAGGCCGGCTATGTGCTGACCCGGCGCTCGCGCCGCATCGCCCGTACCGGCGAGGATCTCGTGAAACTGGTCGGCGAACGCAAAAGCGCCGATGCCCGCTCTGGCGCGCTGGAAGACTGACCTGCTCGACGCCGGTGAATCCAGTTGCATGGCGGCGGTTTCGCCGCTATGGGATTTCACATGAACATGCATTCGACCAAGAAGGTTTGGTGGTGGGCCTGCTGACAGCGGCCTTTCGAAGCGCGTATGCGTGAAAATTGAATGGTGGCCGCAGCGGAATAACCGGGCGGCCATTTTATTTTCATGCTCCGGGTCCGTTGCCAAGGCATGTCTCCCGAAAATGGGAACCGGTTTCGGGACAAAGACCTGCGTAAAGGAACTTGAGGCGGCATAAGCGCATCTGAAAGATCGCGATACGCTTCAGGGATCGAGTGGAGACGGCAATGACGGTGCAGATTCTGGAAAATGGGGCGGAGCGTTTCGTGACAGCCGGTGGCGTGGCAATCACGCGCCAGCGCCATGAACGGCCCTATGAAGGCGCGATCGATCCCTATGTGGACGGGCTGAATTCGCGGCGCGGCGCGGTGTTTTCCTCCAACTATGAATATCCCGGCCGCTATACGCGCTGGGACACCGCCATCATCGACCCGCCTCTGGTGATTTCGGCGCGCGGCCGCGCCATGCGCATCGAGGCGCTGAATGCGCGTGGCGAGGCCCTGCTGCCGGTCATCGGCAAGGCGCTGACGCCGCTGGCCGAACTGACGATCACGGAAAACTCGCAAAAACTGATCCGCCTCGACGTGCAAAAGCCCGGCCGTGTCTTTTCCGAGGAAGAACGAAGCCGCGCGCCGTCGGTGTTTACCGTGCTGCGCGCGGTAACTGGCCTGTTCAAAAGCCCTGAAGACGCCAATCTCGGCCTCTACGGAGCTTTCGGCTACGACCTCGCCTTCCAGTTCGATCCGGTCGAACACACGCTTGAGCGCGCGCAGAGCCAGCGCGATCTGGTGCTGTTCCTGCCCGACGAGATTCTGGTCGTCGACCACTATTCCGCCAAGGCCTGGACAGACCGCTACGACTATTCCGGCGACGGCTTCTCCACCGAGGGCCTGCCCCGCGATCAGCACTCCGAGCCGTTCAAGCGGTCGGACCGCATCCCGCCGCGCGGCGATCACGTCCCCGGCGAATATGCAAAGATCGTGCGCAAGGCGATGACGAGCTTCAAACGCGGCGACCTGTTTGAGGTCGTGCCCGGCCAGATGTTCTACGAGCGTTGCGAAAGCGCGCCCTCCGACATTTCGCGCAAGCTGAAGAGCATCAATCCCTCGCCCTATTCGTTCTTCATCAATCTGGGCGAAGGCGAGTATCTGATTGGCGCGTCGCCCGAAATGTTCGTGCGCGTCAATGGCCGCCGCGTCGAGACCTGCCCGATCTCCGGCACCATCAAGCGCGGCGAGGACGCCATTGCCGACCACGAGCAAATCCTCAAGCTGTTGAATTCCAAGAAGGACGAGTCCGAACTCACCATGTGCTCGGATGTCGACCGCAACGACAAGAGCCGCGTCTGCGATCCGGGTTCGGTGCGCGTCATCGGGCGGCGGCAGATCGAAATGTATTCGCGCCTCATCCACACCGTCGATCACATCGAAGGGCGGCTGCGCGAAGGCATGGATGCCTTCGACGCATTCCTGTCGCACGCCTGGGCCGTCACCGTTACCGGCGCGCCGAAGCTGTGGGCCATGCGCTTCATCGAGCAGAACGAGAAAAGCCCGCGCGCCTGGTATGGCGGTGCGATCGGCATGGTGCATTTCAACGGCGATCTCAATACCGGCCTGACGCTGCGAACCATCCGCATTAAGGACGGCATCGCAGAGGTGCGCGCCGGCGCAACGCTGCTGTTTGATTCCATTCCCGAAGAAGAAGAAGCCGAAACCGAACTGAAGGCCTCCGCCATGCTATCCGCCATCCGTGACGCCAAGGCCGGCAACGCCACCTCGACCGAGCGCACCGCCGCCCATGTGGGCAAGGGCCTCAATATCCTGCTGGTCGATCATGAAGACAGCTTCGTCCACACGCTGGCCAATTATTTCCGCCAGACCGGCGCCAATGTCTCGACGTTGCGCAGCCCCGTGCCGGACGAGGCGTTCGACAGGCTGAAGCCCGACCTCGTCGTGCTGTCGCCCGGCCCCGGCACGCCGAAGGATTTCGATTGCGCCGCCACCATCAAGAAGGCGCGCGCCCGCGATCTGCCGATCTTCGGCGTCTGCCTTGGCTTGCAGGCGCTGGCCGAAGCCTATGGCGGCGAGTTGCGCCAGTTGGCGGTGCCCATGCACGGCAAGCCGTCGCGCATCACCGTCGAAAAGCCCGGCATCATCTTTTCCGGGCTGCC
>DASYCS010000298.1:0-3406 GCA_036500025.1 Mesorhizobium sp.
GGCCTTCCGTGCCGAGATAGAGCGCCAGCCGCTGGCCTCGCCTGGCTTCTCGGATATCGCAGGCTCCGTTCGGGGACAGGGCGAATTGGTCGAAACCGCGCTGGCCGAGTGCGCCGACAAAGGCGACCGTGTCGGCGAAAGTCGCAAAAGGCACTTTCAGCGCGGCCCCGACGGAAACGCGGATCGCCTTGCGGTAGAGCGGGTCGCAGCAGGTTTCGTCGAGGAAGACGGCATCGGCCCCGAATGCAGCCGCGTTGCGAAAGATCGAGCCGATATTGTCGTGATTGGAAATGCCGACCAGTATGACGGCGAGGGCATTTGCCGGCAGTTCCGCCAGTAGCGCCTCGGCCGTTTGCGCTTCGCGCCTCGCGCCAATGGCCAGGATGCCGCGATGCATGTGAAAACCGGCGATCTGGTCCATGATCTCGCCGGCTACGACATAGACCGGCAGGCCGGGTTCGGCCTTGGCCAGGATGCCTGCAAGGCCGGCCAGCCGATTTTCGAGCACGAGGATGGATTGCGGCCTGAAGCGCCGCGCCGACAATAAAACATTGAGCACGACCTTGCCTTCGGCAATGAAACGGCCCTGCCGGCCGGTCAGGTCGCGTTCTTGAATATCGAGGTAGGCGGCGATCCGCGGATCGTTTGGATCGTCGATGCGGATAGGATTCATGATGCCCCCGGCAAACGCTTTCGCCGCAATAAGGCATTGGACCGGAAAAGTGGAATCCGTTTTCGGATTACCCGGCCGCCGGCACGGAGCGCCGCACCCAAGAAGCGCGATACGTTTCGAAAAATGTTCGGCCGCTGGCGCTCAGGTTCCGGTGCGGCGCAAGGCGGGGACCGCCGGTTCCTGATCGCCGAAGACGTCTTCCAGCATATTCATCAGCGCGCGCACCATCTCGGACTTGCAGGAATAGTAGATCATCTGGCGATCCCTGCGGGTCTGGACCAGATCAAGCGCGCGCAGCTTGGCCAGATGCTGCGAGAGGGCGGACTGGCTGAGCGAAACCTTGTCGGCGATGGCGCCGACGGACATCTCGCCTTCGAGAAGATGGCTTACAATATTCAAGCGCTTCTCGTTGCCCATCAACATCAGGAAAGCCGCCGCAGCGGCGGCGTTGTCGATCAGCTTTGTCGAATTCATTATTGCCCACACTTTTCTGCCATTCGAGCGCCATGGGGGCAGCTGGTGCTCGAAATCCTGCAATTAATTCAATGCCGTCTGGATAAGAATCGATTTTTGGAAGGTCCAGGCGGCAGTTCAAAACACCACGATACTTCGTGCGCGATACTATGAAACGCGCCGCAAATCAGCGGACACGATTCGCAGCCTAAAACATTTGGACCAAATCTCAAGAGTTGTGATCACAGAAATGCACACAATCGCGTCAGGACGGCGATTGTTCCGCTGTCCGGCCGGCCTTGGCCATCTCGACCAGAACGGGCCGCAATTCCGAAGTGGTCTTCAGCGGCGCCGGGAAAAATACCCGGCAGCTTTTGTCGCCGGAAGCCAGATCGAGACCATCGGCGTCTATTCCGGCAAGGACCCAGCCATCGCCGGCGGCTTTGGCGAAGTGGTGCGCGTAAACGGCGATCGCGTCCAGATGATCGGCATTCATGTGGTCAAGCGCGCCTTGCTCGCTGACCGAAAGCTCTTCATTGACCGGCCCGGCGACCAAGAGGTCAGCGCGGTTAAGCAAATAAGCCTTGCCGAAGCCGCCATTGAGGCTGGCGCGTTCGGGTTCGAGGCAGAAGATCGAAAAATCGCCGAGGCCGGCATAGAGCTTTGCCTTGGGGTTGCGGTTGAGGTAGCGGCGCTCGGCACGAGCATGGTCCGGCGTGCCTCGTTCAATTTTGGCGGCGTTGCAGGCAAGGGTGATGCGCGGATGCGCCAGTGGATCGCCTTTGCCGAGAACGCCGACCAGCAGCGAGCAGCGCGGGTCGGCCAATATTGCCGGCGTATGCGCCGACAGCATCGAGACGAGGATCAGCGGCGCGCCGTCGAGATCGGTGGCGACACCGACGCGGTTGACGCCAGGCGCGCCGGTGTCGGGATCGATGAAGGCCAGAGAGCCATGGCGCGCGCGCCGCACCAGCGTCCTGGCCAGCCGGATCGCTTCGGCATCGGTCGGGCGCAGAATGTCTTTCTTCCGGTCTTCCAATCTTGCCACCGCGATAAGCTGATATTCACAATCCACTTATTGCGGGCGGGCCAGCGTTTGACAAGGCTATTTTGGGCTATTTTGGGGCCATGCGGATGGCGCCGTCGAGGCGGATCGTCTCGCCGTTCAGCATCTGGTTGTCGACGATGTGGAGGGCAAGCGCCGCATATTCGCTGGGCTCTCCGAGCCGGGAGGGGAACGGCACCGCCACGCCCAGTGAATCCTGCACCTCCTGCGGCATGCCGGCCATCATCGGCGTCTTGAAGATGCCGGGCGCGATGGTGCAGATGCGGATGCCGGACCGGGCAAGGTCGCGCGCCACCGGCAGCGTCATGCCGACGACGCCGCCCTTGGAGGCGGAATAGGCGGCCTGGCCGATCTGGCCATCATAGGCGGCGACAGAGGCGGTGTTGACGATGACGCCACGCTCGCCGCCTTCCAGCGGGTCGAGCTTGGCGGCAGCGTCGGCAAACAGGCGGATCATGTTGAAGGTGCCGATCAGGTTGATCTCGATGACCCGGCGGTACTGGTCGAGCGGGTGCGGGCCATCCTTGCCGACTGTCTTGACGCCGATGGCGATGCCGGCGCAGTTGACGAGGATGCGCGCGCCGCCCAGTTTTTGCGCCACTTCAGCCATTGCCGCGACGCCGCTTTCAGCGCTGCTGACGTCGCATTTCACGGCGATGCCGCCGATGTCCGAGGCGACTTTTTCCGCGCGCTCGATGCCGACATCGAGAATGGCGACCTTGGCGCCCCGTCCGGCCAGCGCCCGCGCCGTCGCCTCGCCCAAGCCTGATCCAGCCCCGGTTACGATTGCGACCAGTCCGTTCGGGTTCATTGCCGTCTCCTCATGGTTTGTCGCACAGTAGGCAGCCGCAGCGCCGGAAGCAACGCGGCCTATCTGGCTTCAGCCTGCGCGGCGTGGCAAACTTCGCCGGAAAGCCTGCGCACCGCTCCAGTCGCGATTTCATGCGCCAGCACACGGTTGAGATCGACGGGGCGCGGCATTGTGATCTGCCCGTGCGGCACCCGGGTGAAGCCGAGCGGGCCATAATAAGGCTCGTCGCCGACCAGCAAGACAGCCGGCACGCCGGCTTTCGCCGCCTGTTCCAGCGCAATCGCTACCAGCCGCCTACCGATGCCGAGGTTTTTGAAGGCCGGCTGCACGGCCAGCGGGCCGAGCATCTGGGCGCGTCCGACGCCGGCGGCAACCGGGGTCATGCGCACGGAAGCGATGACGG
>DASYCS010000299.1:0-3254 GCA_036500025.1 Mesorhizobium sp.
GCCGATGCACGCCAGCTGGACCGTTATGCGCAGCGCCTGGGCGAGGTTTACGCCCAGCCGCCGGTTCTGCGCCGCAAGGAAGTGTCCGAGACTATCTCGGGGCCGCTGGCGCTGCTCAATGCTGTCTTCGCCACGGGCCGCAGGGGCCTGACCATGCAGCGCTACAAGGGCCTTGGCGAAATGAACGCCGAGCAGCTTTGGGAAACGACGCTTGACCCGAATGTACGCTCGCTGCTTCAGGTCAAGGTCAATGACGCAACGGGCGCGGATTCGCTGTTCACCCGGTTGATGGGCGACGAGGTTGAGCCGCGGCGTGAGTTCATCCAGGAAAATGCGCTGTCGGTCGCCAATCTCGACATTTGATCTGGCAGCCATGTCGGCAGCCTGAAGGCTGGCCGGCTTTGCAGAACTGAAAACGGCCGCGACGGCTTTCGTCGCGGCCGTTCTATTTGGGGCGGAGCGCCTGACAGGCGCGGCGGAAAGCCGATGCTGCCTGCATCAGGCGCAGGCCCTCAAGGGCGCAGGTCGAAGCTGAAATATTTCTTCGCGATGGCGGCGAAAGTGCGGTCGGCAACGATGCCGTCCATCGCCGCGTCAAGCCTGGCGGCCATGGCGTTGTCGTCCTTGCGAACGGCAATGCCTATTTCGGTGCCGAGAGCGGGATCGGTTATGTTCGGCCCGATCTGTTCATAGGCCTGCGTGCCGCCGTTCTTTTCCATCCACGGCACCATGGCTGGCGCTTCGGCAAACACCGCATCCAGCCGGCCATTCTGGAAATCGAGGAACATGTCGTCGCTTGAAGGATAAGCGTGAAGCTCGATGGCCGCGCCGAACTTGTCGCGCAGCCATGCCTCGTGCGTCGTGGCCGCCTGAACGCCGATAGAGCGGCCCTTCAGGCCCGCGGCGGAGAAGGCGAGGCCGCTTCCCCTGGCGGCGATCATCATGCCGTAGGAGAAGTAATAGGGCTTGGTGAAGAGCACCTGCTTGCGGCGCTCGGCGGTGATGGTCATCGACGACATCAGCACATCGAACTTGCCGGCCTGAAGCGCCGGGATAAGGCCGTCCCACGGCACCACGATCCATTCGCATTTGCGCGCCAGGCGCGCGCACAGCGCCTCGCCTATATCGACGTCGAAACCTTCCACCTTGCCGGCGGCATCGACAAAGTTGAACGGCGGGTAAGCGCCTTCCACGCCCATTTTCAGGGGCGGCCCCATTTTCAAGGGCGGCTCTTGCGCATGGGCGCAAGCGCTGGCCAGCATGGCGGCGAGCGCGATGAGGACGGCTATCTTTTTCACTTAAGCGATCCTGCCGGCCCTGAAGGGTCAGTCCTTGGCGCGCTCGACATAGGCGCCATCGGCGGTCATGACGACGACGCGGGTGCCGACGCCGATATGCGGCGGAACGGTGGTCTTGACGCCGTTGGAAAGGATTGCCGGCTTGTAGGATGACGAGGCGGTCTGGCCCTTGGTGGTCGGCTCGGTATCGACAACTTCATAGACGGCGCGCTGCGGCAGGACGATGGCGATGCCGACGCTTTCATATACCGAAAGCGTCACCACCATGCCTTCCTGTAAATACGGCGCCTGATCGCCGATCACATCTTGTGAAACCGCAATCTGCTCGTAGCTTTCCGGGTTCATGAAGTGGAAGCCCTCGCCATCGCTGTAGAGGAAAGTGTGCTCGCGGTCCTCGACATAGGCGCGCTCGACCTGTTCGGTCGTGCGGTAGCGCTCCGACACCTTCACGCCATCGGAAATGCGGCGCATGTCGAGCTGCGTGACCGGCGTGCCCTTGCCAGGATGGATATTCTCGGCAAATAGGATCACATAAAGCTTGCCGTCCTTGTCGACGACGTTGCCTTTGCGAAGCGAACTGGCGATCACCTTCACCATGATAAATCCTAACGGTACTGTTGAGCCTGACGCGGCATCGAATGCCTTATGCTGGGCCGTAGCGCATCTTTCAGGCTACCGCCAGCCTTTCACGCGATTTTAGGGCGATAGCGATGACGAATGCCTCCCCCTGGTGGACGCCGCACGTCCATGCCGACCGCCGCCCGCGCCTGATGTTGCGCAACCGCATCGCTACGGCGACACGCGATTTTTTCGCCACGCGCGACTTCATCGAAGTAACGGTGGCCGCCTTGCAGATTTCTCCCGGCAACGAGGCCCATCTCAGCGCCTATGCCACCGCGGAAGTGCGGCCGGATGGGACGACCGCGCCGCTTTACCTGCACACCTCGCCCGAATTCGCCTGCAAGAAGCTGCTTGCGGCGGGTGAACGACGCATTTTTTCGATGGGGCCAGTGTGGCGCAACCGCGAGCGCGGGCCGCTGCACCATCCTGAATTCACCATGCTGGAATGGTATCGGGTCGGCGAAACCTATGAGAGCCTGATGGCCGATTGCGCCGGGCTTCTGGCGCTGGCCGCCGAACGCGCCGGCACGAAACGCTTCATCTTCAGGAACCGTGAAGCCGATCCGTTTGCCGAGCCGGAACGGCTGACCGTGGCCGAGGCCTTCATGCGCCACGCCGGCATCGATCTGTTGGCGACCATCGCGCCCGATGGCGGTCCCGACCGCCTTGCCCTTCACGGCGCGCTGGTGCAGGCAGGCTTGCGCACCGCGCCCGACGACACATGGTCCGACCTTTATAGCCGCGTCATGGTGGAATGCGTCGAGCCGGCGCTTGGCATGGGCCGCGCCACCGTCTTGTGCGAATATCCGATCGTCGAGGCGGCCCTTGCGCGGCCGGCGGCGCACGATCCGCGCGTGGCCGAACGCTTCGAGCTTTACTGTTGCGGCGTCGAGCTTGCCAACGGCTTTGGCGAACTGACCGACGCCGCCGAGCAGCGCCGCCGCTTCACGGCGGAAATGGACGAGAAAGAGCGCGTCTATGGCGAGCGCTACCCCATCGACGAGGATTTCCTGGCGGCGCTCGCCATCATGCCGGAGGCAAGCGGCGTGGCGCTGGGCTTCGACCGGCTGGCGATGCTCGCCGCCGGCGCCAACAAGATCGAAGACGTGATCTGGACGCCGGTGGCGGACAGGGCAACCCCGTAAAGGCAATTCATGGTGGCGGTGGCCACGCGCTGCCGATGACAATTCCCGTCGCGGAAAGGCTGCGACTTAACCTCTCGCGGAACTGAAGTCGCGTCGGCGCATTATGCTGATGTTACTGGCTTCTACAGGAGGTTTTCATGGGTCGCGGCATTCTACTCTGGTTGCTTGGCATTCCTATTCCGATCATCAT
>DASYCS010000300.1:0-4156 GCA_036500025.1 Mesorhizobium sp.
ACGTCGAGAACGTTGGGATCGATGAGGAAGAGGTTCGCGCCGGCGTAATAGACGATGGCGAGCAGGGCCAGGCCCGACAGAAGCGTGGCGTAGCTCTCCCATTTGAACCATGTCAGGTGTTCGGGCATTTCGGCGGGCGCCACCAGATATTTCTGGATATGGTAGAAGCCGCCGCCATGCACCTGCCATTCCTCGCCATAGGCGCCGGCCGGCAGGCCGGGGCGCTGGCGCAGGCCAAGATCGAGCGCGACGAAATAAAAGGACGAGCCGATCCACGCAATGGCGGTGATGACGTGCAGCCAGCGCACGCCAAAGCTCAGCCACTCCCAGAAAATCGCGAAATCGAGCATGATCGTCCTTCCACCCTGCGCAACGACTTTACGGGCTGGCGCGCAAACCGAAAGGGGCGGCGCGCACGATGACTTTCAAAAAAAATTGGAAAATACTAGGCTGTTCCCACGCAGCCGCATTAACAGCCACGAATCGAATGCCGCCATGGCCTATCTCGACAACATCGCCGTCTTTGTCCGCGTCGTCGAATTGGGCAACCTCTCGGCGGCGGGGCGCGACATGCGCATTTCGCCGGCGGTCGCCTCCAACCGCATCAAGGAACTGGAAAAACACCTTGGCGTGCGCCTATTCAACCGCACCACGCGGCAATTGATGCCAACCGAGCACGGCACGGTATTCTACACCGGGGCGAAGCAAGTGCTCGATTCCATTTCGGAAGCGGAAGCAGCCGTCAGCGCGCTTTCCGGCCAGCCGCGCGGCACCATCAAGGTAACGGCGCCGCTTGGGCTGGGGCGCCGTCTGATCGCCTCGGGCATTCCCGATTTTCGCGACCGCTATCCAGACATCGAGGTGCGGCTTCGGCTTTCCGACCACAATGTCGACATCATGAAGGAGGGCATCGACGTCGCCTTCCGGCTCGGCGTCATCGAGGATTCATCCCTGCGCATGCGCGGCATCATGGAATGCGAGCGCGTGCTGGTGGCCGCGCCAAGCTATCTGGAGACGCATGGCGAACCGACCGAACCCGGCGAACTGCTCGGCAAGAAGCACGATTGCCTGATGCTGCGCTATCCCGGCAGCCGGGAATTCTACTGGATGCTGCAAACGCCGGCCGGCCCGCAGAAATTCGAGGTACACGGGCCGTTCGACAGCGACGATGGCGACGTGCTGACCGGCTGGGCCTTGTCGGGGCGAGGCATCATCAACAAGCCACGGTTCGAGGTCGAACCCTATCTGCGCGAAGGGCGGCTGAAAGTGATCCTGGCCGCTACGCCGCCGACGCCGGTGCAGTTCGCCGCCGTCTATCCGCACAAGAAATTGCAGGACCCGAAGGTGCGCCTGCTGCTGGACTTCATGGCCGAGCGCTGCCACCGGCTGATCAAGGAACTGCTTGCGGGCGAATAGACGCAAGGCCTTGAGCAACCGCGTCATACATCGCACACTGGCCGGAGGAAGGGGCGCAACGACGCCTGCGACCTCACTACAATCCATGGAGTTCCCGATGGCCAACCACCCGACGCACAACGACCTGAAATCGAACACAAAAAAGGTCTCGATAGACATTCTCAACGCCAGGCTCGCCGATGCGATCGATCTGGCCCTGATCACCAAGCAGGCGCATTGGAACGTCAAGGGACCGCAGTTCATCGCCATCCACGAAATGCTGGACGGTTTTCGAACCGAACTTGACGTTCATGTCGATACCATCGCCGAACGGGTGGTGCAGCTTGGCGGGACCGCCATCGGAACGACGCAGGCCGTTGCCAAGGCGACGCCGCTAAAGCCGTATCCGACCGATATCTACAAGACCAAGGACCACCTTGCCGCCCTGATCGAGCGCTATGCGCTGGCGGCCAAGAACGCGCGCACCGCAATCGACGATACGGACGAGGCGGGCGATGCCGACGCGACCGACATTTTCACCGCCTATTCGCGCGCGCTCGACAAGGCGCTCTGGTTCCTCGAAGCCCATACGCAGGAAAAGGAATAGTCGTTCGGATCAGCCGGCCACGCGGGGCCGGTCGCAGGCCCCGATACCGGATGAGCAATGGGCAAGCGCCGTCATGATCTCGGCCGCCGCAAGGGCCGCGATCACGGCCGGGCGCTTGTCCTTTACCGTCTCGCCGCCGATGGGCGAGACCAGCCGCGCAAATTCCGCTTCCGTGCCGGCCGCCGTCTTGAGGAACCAGCTGCGGAACGTGGCTTTCTTGGTGCCGGAACCGATCATGCCGACATAGCTTGCGTCGGTGCGGCGCAGCGCTTCCGCCACGATCAGGAAATCCAGCGCGTGGTCGTGGGTGAGCACGGCGAAGGCCGAACCGGCAGGCGCTTCGCGAACCAATTGCTCCGGCATTGCCGCCAGCCTGGTTTCGATGCCTTGCGTCAAACCGTCGAACGCCTCGGCGCGCGTGTCGACCACGATCGTGCGGACCGGCATCAGGGCGCAGGATGCGGCCATGGCGTGGCCGACATGGCCGCCGCCGAAAATGTAGAGATGCGGCCGCCGCACTTCCTCGCCCTCAGCTTTCCTGAGCAGTTCTTCGGTAATCACCGGCGTTCCCATGCGGATCAGCACCTCGACCCTGCCGCCACAACACTGGCCGATCTCCGGGCCAAGCGGAATATCGAGCGTGGCGCAAACCTCCTCTGCCTCGATATGCGACGTGGCATTATTCCCGGACCTGGCGCGCGGCGACAGCATCTGCCGCGCCTTGTCGATGGCCATATATTCAAGCTGGCCGCCGCCAATGGTGCCATGCGTTCCTGTTGGCGAGACAAGCATGATGGTGCCGGTTTCACGCGGCGTCGAACCCCTGGTCCTGGCCACTTCGACAATTGCGAAGCGGCCGGAGCCGGCGAGAAAGTCCTTCAAGGCATCAGGCTTCAAGGTCATGGCTCGTATTTCCGTCCCGGAAATATAGGTCTTTTCCCGAATAACCGCCATTTTTCGCCGATGAAGGTCAGGAAGCCCGGTCTCTCTTCAGCCGTTCGATGGCCATCAACACGCATTCGGGCGTAGCGGGCGCATCGAGACGCGGGCAGACCTTGTGGTCGGCGACACTGGCCACCGCATCCGACAGCGCGTGCAGCACCGAAAGACCGAGCGGCAGCGGCGGCTCGCCAACCGCTTTCGAGCGATGCACGGTCGGCTCGTAGGCCTGCGACCAGTCCGTCAGCGCGACGTTGAAGATTTTCGGCCGGTCCGAGGCGAGCGGTATCTTGTAGGTGGAAGGCGCGTGCGTGCGCAGGCGGCCCTTGCCGTCCCACCACAATTCCTCGGTCGTCAGCCAGCCCATGCCCTGGATGAAACCGCCCTCGACCTGGCCGAGATCGATGGCCGGGTTCAGCGAGCGGCCGGCATCGTGCAGGATATCGGTGCGTTCGACCACATATTCGCCGGTCAGCGTATCGACCGAAACTTCCGAACAGGCCGCGCCATAGGCGTAGTAATAGAAGGCGTGGCCCCTGCCCTTGGCGCGGTCCCAGTGAATTTTCGGCGTCTTGTAGAAGCCCGCCGCCGAAAGCTGGATGCGCGCCATATAGGCTTGCCGGACGAGGTCGTTGAAGCTGATTTCCTGGTTGCCGACGCGCACACGGTTGGGCAGGAACACCACCTGTTCCTTCGCAACCTGATGCGTTTCGGCGGCGAAATCGATCAGCCGGTCCTTGATCTGGCGCGCCGCGTTCTGCGCCGCCATGCCGTTGAGATCGGCCCCCGAAGAAGCCGCCGTCGGCGAGGTGTTCGGCACTTTGGCGGTGGTGGTGGCGGTGATCTTCACCCGGTCGATGTCGATCTGGAATTCCTCGGCCACCACCTGCGCCACCTTCATGTGCAGGCCCTGCCCCATCTCGGTGCCGCCATGGTTCATGTGCACCGAGCCGTCGGTGTAGACGTGCACCAGAGCGCCGGCCTGGTTGGACTCGGTCTTGGTGAAGGAAATGCCGAACTTGACCGGGGTAAGCGCCAGCCCGCGCTTGATGAAACGGCTGTTGGCGTTGAAGGCGGAGATCTCGCGCCGCCGGCCGGCATAATCGGCGCTTTCCTCAAGCTCGGCCACGATGCGCTGGATGATGCAGTCCTCGACCTTCTGATGGTAGGGCGTGACGTTGCGGCCAGCCTCCTTGCCCATCGGGTCGTAGAAAT
>DASYCS010000301.1:0-8507 GCA_036500025.1 Mesorhizobium sp.
TAGCCCTGGCGGTCGCTCTCGTCGCGAATGTCGGAAATGCCCTCGATGCGCTTGTCGCGCACCAGTTCGGCCATCTTCTCGATCATCGTCGCCTTGTTCACCTGATAGGGAACCTCGGTGATGACGATGGATTCGCGGTCGTTGCCGCGCGGCTCGACGCTGGCGCGGCCACGCATGACGATGGAGCCGCGCCCGGTGGCGTAGGCGCTGTAGATGCCCGAGCGGCCAAGCACGATGGCGCCGGTGGGGAAATCCGGCCCCGGAATGATTTCCATCAGCTCCGGCAGGTCGATCGCGGGGTTGTCGATCAGCGCGATGGCGCCGTTGCAGACCTCGCCCAGATTATGCGGGGGAATGTTGGTGGCCATGCCGACGGCGATGCCGCCAGAGCCATTGACCAACAGATTGGGGAAGCGCGCCGGCAACACTTTCGGCTCGCTGCCGGAAGCGTCGTAGGTATCCTGGAAATCGACGGTTTCCTTGTCGATGTCCTCCAGCAATTCATGCGCGACCTTGGTAAGGCGCGATTCGGTGTAGCGCATCGCCGCCGGCGGATCGCCGTCGATGGAGCCGAAATTGCCCTGCCCGTCGACCAGCGGCACGCGCAGCGACCAATCCTGCGCCATGCGCACCAAGGCGTCGTAGATCGAGGCGTCGCCATGCGGATGGTATTTACCCATCACGTCGGCGACAGGGCGCGCCGACTTCACATATTTGCGGTTCCAGTGATAGCCGCTCTCATGCGCTGCATAGAGGATGCGGCGGTGGACCGGCTTCAGACCGTCGCGCACGTCAGGCAGCGCACGGCTGACGATCACGCTCATGGCGTAATCGAGGTAGGAACGCTGCATCTCCTCGATGATGGAGATGGGTTCGATGCCTGTCGGACCGCCTTCGGCGCCGCGAGGTGGTTTCTGGTCAGTCAAATCGGAATCACGCAGATTGAGGAATCACTGGCTTTTTATATAGGAAGCCCAGCGATATCTCCAATGATTCGCAGAGTTTTCCAGAACTGAATCATGTCGGAATTTCAAATGGATATGCACTGTTTTATCGGACTGTGACAGCATGGCCGGCAAGATCGCGCGAATGCAGCGCCGCCATCTGCCGGAAAACGGGACTGGCACTGTTGCCGCGATCACGCTAGCTTGCCGCGGGGGAGACCAGCCCGTGCCAAGTTTCGATAATATTTTCAATGCCTTCGTCACCATTTTGGTGACCATCGACCCACCCGGCCTTGCCCCGCTTTTCCTGGCGGTGACGCGCGGCATGAACCGCGACGAACGCCGGCAGGTCTCCATCCGCGCCTCGATCATCGGCTTTGCGGTGATGGCGCTGTTTGCGGTAGCGGGCGCGTCGATCCTGTCGATATTCGGCATCACCCTGCCCGCCTTCCGCGTCGCGGGCGGCTTCCTGTTGTTCTTCATCGCCTTCGAAATGGTGTTCGAGCGGCGGCAGGACCGGAAGGAAAAGATTTCCGATGTCGCCATCACCAAGGACATGATCCACAATATCGCGGCTTTTCCGCTGGCAATCCCACTCATTGCGGGGCCAGGCGCAATCTCGGCGACGGTGCTGCTTTCCGGCTCGTTCCAGGGTTTTGCCGCGCAGGCCACCCTTGTCGGGATCATCCTGGCCTGTCTTGTCTTGACCTACCTCGTCTTCGTGCTGTCGGAACGGATCGATCGTTTCCTCGGACAGACGGGCCGCTCGATCCTGACGCGGCTTTTGGGCGTCATCCTGGCCGCACTTGCCGTGCAGTTCGTGGCCGATGGCGTCAAGGCGCTGGTGGCGGGCTAGGCTTATCCAGCCTTTCTATTGCGGCGCTCGTAGAACATGGCGAGCGTTTCGGCCATCAAGGCAGGCTTTTCCTCGCCTTCTATCTCGATGGTGTTGGCGACCTTCATCAGATATTGCCCCGGCCCCTTGTCCTCCATGGACAGAAGCGTCACCCTCAGCCGCACCCGCGAGCCGACCTTGACGGGCGACAAAAAGCGCACCCTGTCTAGGCCGTAATTGAAGGCGGCTTGCGTGTTTTCGGGAATGACGCCCATTTCCTGGCTGAGGCAGCCGATGATCGACAGTGTGAGATAGCCGTGCGCGATGGTGGTGCGGAAAGGACTTTGCCGCTTCGCGCGCACCGGATCGGTATGTATCCACTGGCGGTCGCCGGTACAGGCGGCAAACTGGTCGATGCGGGCCTGATCGACCTCCATCCAGTCGGATACACCCAGTTCCTGGCCCTCCATGGTCCTGAGCTGCTCATAAGTCGGGGGCGTTCGCGTCATGTCCCGCAATTTTCTCCGTTCGAAACCAGCTGTATAAAAATCAAACAGGCAGACAAGGTCAATTCGGCGCTGACACTTTCGGTTCCCCTCAAGCGCGTTCTTTGCGCGTGGCGCTATTTTTTCTTCTCATATTCCTCGCGAACCTCGACCATCGCCTCCTTGATGCGGTTGCGCAATATCTCGATCGATTCGGTGCCGGAACTCTTCACCAGTTCGGCGACCTCGCCCGCATTGCTGACCGCGCTTTCAAAGGCTTTGCGGGCAAACTCCGCATGCCTGGCGATCAATTCTTCAGGGTTTCCCGGCGTTTTATAGTGCTTCGCCATTTCACTCGTCTGGCGCAGCGTATCCTCGAGCATGTCGCGCTGCTTTCGCATCAACGCCGCCGTGCCGGTCGCGGTCACCCTGGCGGATTTCTCCAGCGCGTCGAAATTCCTGCGCTGATGCTCGATTATGGCATCGACGTCGAGATTCGGCAGCTTCAGGTCGCGGCCAAACCTGGCAAACATATCCATGAAGGAGGGTTCTTCGGGCTTTTTTGCCATGTTCGCATTTCCGCGTTGAGATTTACGGCGCTTCCCGGATGAAGATAGACAAGCAGCCGGTATCGTCAATTGGCCAGCAGCAGTTGCACCGTGTAGAGCGCCAAGCCGGCCAGCCCGCCAATTATCATGCCGTTGAAGCGGATATATTGCAGGTCGCGGCCGATATTGATCTCGATCAGCCGGGTAAGCTGGGCCAGATCCCAGCGCTTGACCTGATCGGCGATGAAAGTGGATACGCCGCTTTTCTGGCTTTCGACAAAGGCCGACAGGGCGACGACAAAACCCTTGTTCATATCGGCGCGAACGCTGGCGTCGCCGGTCAGATGCCTGCCGATCTCGACGAACATGCCGGCCAGATGCGCCCTGATTACCGATTCGTCCGACTGCGCGTCCTTTTCGATGAATTGGCGAAGGCTCGTCCACATCGCCTGCGCCATGTCGCGCAGTTCGGGGCGGGCGAGAAAATCGCGCTTCAGCTTTTCGGCGCGCCTCGCATAGTCTTTCGAGGTCTTCAGCCGTTCGATGAATGCCGCCACGAAGCCGTCGAACTCGGCGCGCAACGGATGGTCAGGCTCTGCCCGCACCTCCTCCAGCAGAGATGCCGCGGAAGCGACGATCTTCTTCAGCAGGTAGGCATCGGCCCGAAACAGGTTGAAAAGCGAGGGCAATTCCTCGCGGATTTTCTCGCGCATGACAGCCAGCGCCTGCTCGTCGCTAAGGAAGCGGCCAATCACCCTGGTAAACTCGTCGAACAGTTTCTGGTGACGCCGGTCGTCGGTAAAGGCCGACAGCAATTCGGCGGCGAGCGGCGCCAGTTGCACCTTTTCGGCCTGTTCCAGCATGCGGCTGGAAACGAAGCCGCGCAGGCCGGACTGCTCCACGGCGTCCAGCGTCTGCGGCACCAGCCGGGCGACGAAGCGCGACAGGCCGGCAGCACGGCCGGGATCGGACAGCCAGTCGGCGACGAGAGCCGCGAAATCCACCTCGTCCAGCTTTTCGCGCACCGGGCCGGGTGCAAGGAAGTTCACCTCTATGAAGCGGCCGAGATTTTCGGCGATGCGGTTCTGGTTAGCAGGGATGATGGCGGTGTGCGGGATCGGCAGGCCAAGCGGCCGCCGAAACAGCGCGACCACCGCGTACCAATCCGCCAGCCCGCCGATGACGGCCGCTTCGGCGCAGGCGGCAACGAAGCCCAGCCCCGGATAGAGGCCCTGAAACGAATGAGCGGCGATGAACACTACCACGCACAGCACCAGTGCAGCACTTGCCATGAACTTGGTGCGGCGCAGCGCCGAAAGCTTGGCCGACTGCTCGCTGTCGGGGTCGATGGGGCTGAAGCCCGCCTGTGTCATCGTTTACCGTTCCGGCTTTCGATTGCGCGAACTGCCAATCAAATGCGCTCGGCGAGCCGCCGAAACAATGCCAGCGCCGGCATTTCGACAAAACGCCATGTGAACCACGACGCGACAAGCGTAGCGGCGACCATCAGCGCGATGGCCGCCAGCCCTGTCCACGGCGCATCGGGGCCGATGCCGATCGCCGTGTCGCCGCGCAGCGACAAGGGGCCGACCAGGCCGAGGCCGAACTTGCGGTCCACCAGGCCGGCGACGTTGATCATGCGGCCCTGCACGAAAATGTGAACCATGTAGATCGAATAGGATAGTGCGCCGAGCGTCAGCATCGGGCGGGTGCGCAACAGGCTGCTGACCCAGCCGCCTTCATGGGCGAAGACATAAAGCGCCACCGCAAACAGCAACGGCGCGGCGATGCCGCCTTTATTGTCGCTGAAATCGACCACGAAAAGCGCGATGACGGCAATCATCGCCAATTCAAGCAGGGTCCAGATCAACCGGTCGGTTCCCTGCCCCGCGTCCCTTCGCGCCTCCACCAGCCTGTCGTGCTGAAACCATGACAGCAGCGCGCCGATGGAAAAGCCGTAGAGGCAACGCACCAGGCCGAAATCATAGGAGACGTCCATGGTGTCGGCAAAACGCAACAGCACGAGCGGACCGACGACAGCAGCGCATGCCAGCACCGCCCATGCGCGTTTGCGGGCAACGAAAACGACCGCCGCAAAGAAAAGGTAGGCGAAGAATTCTGTCGAGATGCTCCAGCTTGGGCCATTCCACGTCAGCCTGTCTTCAAGCCCGGTGCCTTGCAGCAGAAGGAGGTTGGCCACCAGGCTGCCGATACTGTTGTCTTCGGTGAAAGGCGCGGCGCCAGCGCCGCGCAATTGCGGCAGCATCAGGCGAAGCAGTTCGAAGGCGACAAACGCCAGAAGCATGAACAGGTGCAACGGATAGAGCCGGCCAAAGCGAACCAGCGCGAAACGCGCCACCTTCTTCGGCTCGTCCAGCCTGCCGCCATAGCTGCTGGCGATGACGAAGCCCGACAGCACGAAGAAGAAATCGACGAACAGATAGGCCCCGCCGACAAAGGCGCTTTGCGAGATGGCGGAACTGGTTGGAAAGTGCAGCAGCGCCACCAGCAACGCGCAGACGCCCCGCCACGAATCCAGCACCAGGAAGCGCACCTGCGAGGCGGAAGCCGTCTCGCCTCTCGATCCGGCATAGGCCGGCTGCGTCATCGCCACTGACTGCGTCCTCATCCACATCTCGCTTGGCACCGATATTTCATCGTGCGCTTTCCGATAGTTGTCATGCGCCTGTGCAAAGCCACCCGCTATGCTGGCAGACTTGCCGGCCAACTGGGCGAACCTTGGCGCTTTTCCTCGCCTGTCTTTGCCTTTATACGCGCCATTCCGATAAAATTCGTGAATCGCCGCCCGAAGAACCGAGGAAACGTGATGCCGAACAGCACTATCGACCACGCCTTCAACGCCCGCGCCATGACCGGGGCCTCGCTTGAGCCGACCTATGCCGGGGCGCTTTCCTTCATGCGGCGAAAATATACCAAGAACGTGAAGGGCGCGGATGCGGTGGTGTGGGGCATTCCCTTCGACGCCGCCGTTACCAACCGTCCGGGCGCGCGCTTCGGGCCGCAGGCCATTCGCCGCGCCGCCGCCATCCTCGACAACGACCCGCAATATCCGTTCGCGCGCGATATTTTCGAGCACCTGGCAGTCGTCGATTATGGCGACTGCCTGCTCGACAGCGGCAACCACCAGAAAACACCCGCCACCATCGAGCGCGAAGCCGCCAAACTGCTGAAATCGGGCGCGTTCCTGCTGACGCTGGGCGGCGACCATTTCGTTACCTGGCCGGTGCTCAAGGCGCATGCCGAAATCCACGGACCGCTGGCGCTGGTACAGTTCGACGCGCACCAGGACACCTGGCCCGACGACGGCAAGCGCATCGACCACGGCTCTTTCGTTGGCCGCGCCGTCAAGGAAGGCATCATCGATCCGGACCGTTCGATCCAGATCGGCATCCGCACCCATGCGCCCGATACGTTCGGCATCAAGATTCTCTACGGCCATGAAATCGAGGAGATGCGCGCTTCCGACATCGCCTATGCCATCGTGGAGCGCACCGGCGGCAAGAAAACCTATGTGACATTCGACATCGACTGTCTCGACCCCGCCTTTGCGCCGGGAACCGGCACGCCGGTGGCCGGTGGGCCATCGTCGGCCAAAATCCTGTCGACGCTGCGCCAGCTTGGGCAGATCGATATTGTCGGCGCCGACATTGTGGAGGTTGCGCCGGCCTATGATCATGCCGATATTACGGCTATCGCCGGCTCGACCATCGCTATGCAGTATCTCGGACTTCTGGCGGAGCGGAAGGCGCGGCTCTCCGAGACCGAGAACAGTGCTGCTGCAATGAATCCGGGAAGCGGCATATAACCTTGAAATTCATGGTATTTCTGGCGGACATCAGGCAATGAAACCGAAAATCTTCATCGACGGCGAACACGGCACCACCGGCCTGCAAATCCGCGCGCTGCTGGCCGACCGCGGCGACCTCGAAATCCTGTCCATACCGACCGGGCGGCGCAAGGAAACGGCGGCGCGCGCCGAATACCTCAATGCCGCCGATGTCGCCATCCTGTGCCTGCCCGACGATGCGGCGCGCGAAAGCGTCTCGCTCATCGCCAACGACAAGACCAAGGTGATCGACGCCTCCACGGCGCACCGCGTTGCCGAAGGCTGGGAATATGGCTTTGCCGAACTGGACAAGGACCAGCCGCAGCGCATCGCCTCGGCAAAGCGCGTCGCCAACCCCGGTTGCTGGCCGCAGGGGCCGATCGCCTCGCTGCGCCCGCTGATCGATGCGGGGCTGCTGCCGGCGGACTATCCGGTCACCGTCAACGGCGTCACCGGCTATTCCGGCGGTGGCCGCCCGATGATCGAGGACTATGTCGCCAAGGGCGAGGACGCGCCGGAGTTCCTGCCCTACGGCCTGACCCTGCACCACAAGCATGTGCCCGAACTCAAGACTTATTCAAGGCTTTTGCGCGATCCGATCATGCAGCCGGCAGTCGGCAATTTCGCGCAAGGGATGCTGACGGTGGTGCCGCTGCAACTCGGCAATCTCGACTATGTGCCAAGCGGCGCCGAGCTGCACGCGGCGATTGGCGACCACTTCGCCGGCATTGCCGGCAGCGTGGTTGAGGTCGCGCCGTTCGCGCAAGTGGAGCGGATGGCCGAAATCGACCCCGAACACCTAAACGGCACCAACCGCATGAAACTTTACGTCTTTTCCAACGACGACAGGGCGCAGGCTCTGCTCGTCGCCGTCTACGACAATCTGGGCAAGGGCGCGTCGGGCGCTGCCGTGCAGAACCTGGACCTGATGCTCGGGCTTCATTCCTGACGCCGACCGGCGATGGCGCGAAACGGTCGCGCCATGCGGTTCAGCGGCTGGAACCGGCCTCGTCGGGCAGCGGATAGGCGCCCTTGGCGCCGCGCCAATGGGCGGCGGCGAAGCCCAGCACAACCAGCGCAAAGGCCTGATGCGTCAGCGCCATATCCATCGGCACATGCATGACCAGCGTGCCGATGCCGAGCGAGGCCTGCACCAGCACCAGCAAGAACAGCACGACGGCGCGGCGCGCGTGGGTGGTGCGCGGCTCGCGGCGCAGCGTGGCGATCATCTGCCACAGCGCGACGAGGAAGACGACGTAAGCGCCGAGACGGTGGATGAACTGCACGGTCTTGGGATTTTCGAACAGGTTGCGCCAGGCTGGATCGAGAATAAACAGGTCGCCTGGAATGATCTTTCCGTCCATCAGCGGCCAGGTGTTGTAGCTTAAGCCGGCGTCAAGCCCGGCAACCAGCCCGCCGAGATAAAGCTGGATCAACACCAGCACCACCAGAATGCCGGCCAGCCGTTGCGTCGCGCGGCCGGCGGCCGGTTGCGAATAGGGCGCAAGCCCACGCGCCACGACCATCGTTGCGGTGAAGATGAAGGCTGCCAGGGTCAGGTGGGTGGCCAGCCGGTACTGGCTGACATCGACACGATTCACCAGTCCGGAGGCCACCATCCACCAGCCGACCGCGCCTTGTAGCCCGCCCAGAAGCAATATGCCGACGAGTTTCGGCGCAAGGCCGCGTTCGATGCGGCGCGTTGCCCAGAAGAAAAGCAGCGGCAGCGCAAAGATGAAGCCGACGCCCCGCGCCAGCAGCCGGTGCGCCCATTCCGTCCAGAAGATCGACTTGAAGGAATCGACCGTCATGCCTTTATTCAACTCGGCATATTGCGGGATCTGCTGG
>DASYCS010000302.1:0-2093 GCA_036500025.1 Mesorhizobium sp.
CAGCGCGTTGTTGAAATAACCGGACCAGCCATTTGCCACCGCGGCAACCGCCACGCCGAGCCCCAGCGTCATATTCCAGCCGACGATCCAGGCGACGAATTCGCCGAACAGGGCATAGGCATAACCATAGGCGCCGCCGCATCCCCCCACGCAGGCCGCAAGCTCCGCATAGGAAAATGCGACAAAGCCGCAGGCGATGCCCGCGGCCAGGAACGATAGGATGATCGCCGGTCCCGCCTGCGTCGCGGCGGCGACGCCGGTGAGCACGAAGATTCCCGCGCCGATCATTTGGCCGATACCCATGAAGGTCAGGTCCCACGCGCTCAGCGAGCGGCGCAGTCTCGGCGCATCGTCGGCTTCCGGCAATTTCTTGCGAAACAGATTCATGAAGCGGACTTAGGCACAGGCCACCTGTGAATCGCCAAACCTACTTGTCGTCCGACAACGTATCCTTGGTGGAGGGCACGGCACCGTCGAGCCGTTCGTCGATCTCCAGCGCCTGGCGCAGCGCGCGCGCCGTCCCCTTGAAGCAGGTCTCGACGATGTGATGGCTGTTCTCGCCATAGAGATTCTCGACGTGCAGGCAGATGCCGGCATTCTGGGCGAGCGCCTGGAACCATTCGCGGAACAATTCGGTGTCCATCTCGCCGATCTTCGGACGCGGGAAATCGACTTTCCAGATCAGATAGGGCCGGTTCGAAATATCGATGGCGACGCGCGTCAGCGTCTCGTCCATCGGCATGAGCACCCAGCCGAAGCGGCGTATCCCTGCGAAATCGCCGGCCGCGCGTTTGATGGCCTGGCCGATCACGATGGCGGTGTCTTCGGTGGTGTGATGGAAATCGACGTGCAGATCGCCCTGCGCGCGGACCTTCAGGTCGATCGCCGAATGCCGCGAAAAGCTTTCGAGCATATGGTCGAGAAAACCGATGCCGGTATCGATGTCGTAAACGCCCGTGCCGTCGAGATCGACGGAGGCGAGGATTTCGGTCTCGCGGGTCTTGCGTTCGATGGTGGCGGTGCGCATGAGCAAAGCGTTCTTTCAGGAAGCCTGCGAGCTATATCGCATGAAATCCAGCGCGTCGAAGGGTTTAAGTGGGACCGGTTGCGCAACGCCCAGCGGCGGCCCATATCCTTGACCTGCCGGTTCTAGGGAGTTGTTCGATGGGTGAGGCGCTGTGGCATGGCACGACCATTCTTTCCGTCCGCAAAGGCGGGCAGGTTGTGATTGCCGGCGATGGCCAGGTGTCGATGGGCAACACCATCGTCAAGGCCAATGCCAAGAAGGTGCGCCGTCTCGGCAAAGGCGATGTGATCGCCGGTTTTGCCGGGGCGACGGCGGACGCATTCGCATTGTTCGAACGCCTGGAGGCGAAACTGGAGTCCCATCCCGGCAACCTCGCGCGCGCCTGCGTGGAACTGGCCAAGGACTGGCGCACCGACCGCTATCTGCGCCGGCTCGAAGCCATGATGGCGGTGGCGGATAGAAATTCGTCGCTGGTGCTGTCGGGCACGGGCGATGTGCTGGAGCCCGAAGACAGCCTCATCGGCATCGGCTCGGGTGGTCCCTATGCGCTGGCCGCGGCGCGCGCGCTTCTGCCGCTGGATCTGCCGGCGGAGGAAATCGCCCGGCGCGCGATGAAGATCGCCGCCGGCATTTGCGTCTTCACCAATGACAACGTCACCATCGAGAGCCTGGCCACAGGCTGAGACCAAGGAATCGTTTGATGAGTTCGTTTTTTACCCCCCGTGAAATCGTTTCCGAGCTCGACCGCTATATTGTCGGCCAGCACGATGCCAAGCGCGCGGTCGCGATTGCGCTGCGCAACCGCTGGCGCCGCCAGCAATTGCCGGAAAGTTTGCGCGAAGAAGTGCTGCCCAAGAACATCCTGATGATTGGGCCAACCGGCGTCGGCAAGACCGAGATCTCGCGGCGCCTCGCCAAGCTGGCCCAGGCGCCGTTCCTGAAAGTGGAAGCCACCAAATTCACCGAAGTGGGTTATGTCGGCCGCGATGTCGAACAGATCGTGCGCGACCTTCTGGAAGTGGGCATCGGTCTGGTGCGTTCGGCCAAGCGCAAGGACGTCGAGGCC
>DASYCS010000303.1:0-6651 GCA_036500025.1 Mesorhizobium sp.
GATTTCCACCTGGCGGGCCAGCGCGTGGCGCGGGTCGGAGGTCATCGGGGCGCCGTCGAGATGATACATCGACATCATCACCTGCCCGCGCGGCGGCTGGGTGCCGTGCAGCGGAACCAGCGTTCCGGGGATCGGCCAGGCGCGTAGGTCGCCGTCGCCGCAGTCCCAGATCAGCCCGGTTTCGTGGACGTCCTCGCCGGCGATGTCGAGGCCGAGAACCGAGATCGGCATATGCCGGCCGGCCTCGAACAGCGACGGCAGTTCGTGTCGGCGGATGATCTTGCCGCGCCCAACGCCGTTGGCGTCGATCAGCACGATATCGAAGGCTTCGATCTCGGGATGAGCGGCCAGGAAAGCTGCTGCTTCGGCGGGCTTCGAACCCGAAGGTGAGGTCATGATGGCGCTCGGTTGAATGCCCCGTCTTGTCTCATGCCATTCACATTGCCGCAACCACCGGCGGTTTGGCGGGAAACAAACCGTTCAGGCGGAAATATCGATGATGCCGCAATCGCCGGCCGCGCTGCCGAAGGCGATGCGCCGCTCGGCCTTGTCCCACATCATGGCGGTGATGGCGCCCTTGCCGGGGCGGCGCAGCAGCACTTCCTTGGCGTCGGCAAAGCGGGCGGCAATCACCATGCCGTCATCATAGCCGATGGCGACGACGTCGTCGCTCGGGTGGCAGGCAACGCATGTCACCATCGCATTGCCGCGCGTGCCGAGTTCCAGCGGCGCTTTGCCCATCGGGCCGTCCTTGCCCGAAAACGGCCAGACGATCGCCGCCGGCGCGCCGGAGCTTGCCAGCCATTTGCCCTTTGCGCTCCACGACAGGCTCTTCACCTTGCCCGGATAGCCGGACATGCGCATGTGCTTGGCGTCGACAAGCTTCCAGCCATGCAGGGCGTTTTCCTGCATGGTAGTGACGACGAAATTGCCGTCCGGCGAAAAAATGATACCGGTATGCGCGCCGGCCCATTCCAGTTCCACCGGCTTGCCTTCGGCCGCCGGGAAATGCAGCGTCGCGCCGTTGTAGCGGGCGACGCCGATGCGCATGCCTTTCGGCGAAAAGGCGATGCCCTCGACCGAACGCGGATGCTGGAATTCCTTCACCTTGCCGTCGCTGAATCTCATGAAGGCGGTCTTGCCGGCGGCATAGGCGACCGCGCCTTGCGGTCCGGCCGACACGCTGGTGATCCACTTCCTGCCGGCGCTGGCCAGTTCCTCGACCTGGCCTTCGGCCTTTACGGCGAACACCTTGCCGTCTTCCCCGCTGGTGAGCAGGCGGTCGTTTGCCGCGTCGTGGAAAGCGGCCAGCAGGCCGTCATTGGCCTGGCTGGTCTTCTGGCCGTGGTCGAGCCGGTGGACGGAGCCATCGGCCATGGCGAAATGCGGCACATCGGCGAGGAACACCGCGGCGATGCAATGACCATCGAGGTCGAGCGGGGCTACTGTCGGCATGTTTGTGTCAGGCCGCCGCCTGGCAGGCGTCGAAGCTTTTCTTCAGCCGTTCGGCGTCGAGTTCGCGCCCGATGAACACCAGCCGGCTTTCGTGCTTTTCACCATCCTTCCAGGCGCGTTGATGGTCGCCCTCGATGATCATGTGGACGCCCTGGATGACATAGCGCTCATCGTCGCCCTTGAGCGCGATGATGCCTTTCAGCCGCAGGATGTTGGGACCTTCCATCTGAGTGATCTTTTCGATCCAAGGGAAGAATTTCTGCGGGTCCATCTCGCCGCCGCGCAGCGAAACCGACTGCACCGTCACGTCATGGATGGCCGAAGGCTGGGCGTGGTCGTGGTGATGGTCGTGCCCGTGGTGGTCATGGCCATGATGATGGTGGTCGTGGTCGCAATCCGGGCCGCATTCGTGGTCATGCCCATGCTCGTCATGCGCTTCGAGGAAATGCGGATCGTTTTCCAGCGCGCGGGAAAGGTCGAACGCGCCGCGGTCGAGCACGTCGCTCAGCGGCAGGCCGGCGCGGGTGGTGCGATGGATCCTGGCCGCCGGATTGATGGCGCGGATCGTTGCTTCCACGGCGCGCAGTTCTTCGGGTGTCACCAGGTCGGTCTTGTTGAGCACAATGACGTCCGCGAAGGCGATCTGGTCCTCGGCTTCCTTCGAGTCCTTGAGGCGCAACGGCAGGTGCTTGGCGTCCACCAGCGCCACGACCGCGTCGAGCCTGGTCTTGGAACGCACGTCGTCGTCCATGAAGAAGGTCTGCGCCACCGGCACCGGGTCGGCGAGGCCGGTCGTCTCGACGAGGATGGCGTCGAAGCGGCCGGGCCGGCGCATCAGGCCTTCGACGACGCGGATCAGGTCGCCGCGCACCGTGCAGCAGACGCAGCCATTGTTCATCTCGAACAATTCCTCGTCGGTGTTCAGGATGAGTTCGTTGTCGATGCCGATCTCGCCGAACTCGTTGACGATGACGGCATAACGCTTGCCGTGGTTTTCCGAAAGAATGCGGTTGAGCAGGGTGGTCTTGCCGGAACCGAGATAGCCGGTAAGCACGGTTACGGGAATTTGCGTCTGGGCTTCGCTCATGTCGGACCTCGAAGGGATTTGTCGCCTCCATATAAGATGGTGGTCGGCGATTTGCACGATTAATCAGGCTCGTTTCATATTGGGCCAGATCACGACCCGTTATGCTGAAAATTGCGGTGCAACGGGCAGGTCTCACGCTATAGAGAGCCTGTATGTGAGGGCCGGCTGTGGAATTCTTCGATGTCGTAATTCTGGGCGCGGGCGCGGCCGGCATGATGTGCGCCATCGAAGCGGCAAAGCGCGGCCGCACCGTGCTTGTCATGGATCATGCGAGCGCTGCCGGTGAAAAAATCCGCATCTCGGGTGGTGGCCGCTGCAACTTCACCAATATCCACGCCGGCCCGAAGAACTTCCTGTCGCAGAACCCGCATTTCTGCATCTCGGCGCTGAAACGCTATACGCAGGCGGATTTCGTGGCGCTGGTCAAAAGCCATGGCATCGCCTTCCACGAAAAGACGCTCGGGCAACTATTCTGCGACGGTTCCGCCACGCAGATCATCGCCATGTTGCTGGCGGAAATGAACCGCCATGGCGCGATGCTGAGGCTCGGCACGCGCGTGGAAAATATCGAAAAGGCCGAAGCCGGTTTCGTCATTTCCCTGGAAAACGGGCCGGTTCGGTGCGCTTCGCTGGTGGTGGCCTGCGGCGGAAAATCCATTCCCAAGATGGGCGCGACCGGCCTCGGCTACGAGATCGCCGCGCAGTTCGGCCTGCGCGTGGTCGAGACGCGGCCGGCCCTGGTGCCGTTGACCTTCGAGCCGAACACGCTGGAGCGGCTGCGGCCGCTGGCCGGCATTGCGGTGGACGCCGTCATTTCCTGCGGCAAGACGCGCTTTTCGGAAGCCATGCTGTTCACCCATCGCGGCATTAGCGGCCCGTCCATCCTGCAAATCTCGTCTTTCTGGCGCGAGGGCGACGAAATCGCCATCGCCATGCTGCCCGGCATCGATGTTTTCGAGGCGTTGCGTGCCGCGCGCGCTGCAAACGGCAAGCAGGCCGTGCAGACGGTGCTGGCGGCGTTCATGCCAAGGAAACTTGCCCAGACTATTGCCGAGCAGCTTGGCCCACAGAGAAATCTGGCCGATATGCCCGACAGGGAGCTTCGCCGCGCTTCAGCCGCCGTCAACGACTGGCGCATCAAGCCTTCCGGCTCCGAAGGCTACCGGACGGCTGAAGTGACGCTCGGCGGCGTCGATACGCGCGACCTCGATTCGCGCACCATGGCCGCGAAATCGGTCGAAGGTCTCTACTTCATCGGCGAAGTGGTCGATGTTACCGGCTGGCTCGGCGGCTACAATTTCCAGTGGGCCTGGTCGTCCGGCTGGTGCGCCGGGCAGGTTGCGTAATCGGCCACGGCCAGGAAAGTCAGCCGGATAACGAGTGTCATCTAACTGTAATATGCATCTGGCATAAGCATGCCGCTACGGTTCGCTTGCCGGCAAAAGGCTTTTTGCGGGCAAAAACCGGGCGATTGCAACGATGGCGCATGATATGCTGCCGCCTGTCCGGATCGAGGGGAAGACATGGCCAAGCCCGACAAGACTGCGACGATGAGCCGGCTGCATTCCGCGGCAAGACTGGCGCGCACCGCCCTTGCGGCCAGGTTGCTGGCGCACGGTTTTTATGCCGGGCAGGACCAGATCATGCTGGCGCTGGAGCAGGAAGACGGCCAGACGCCCGGCACGCTGGCCGGCCGCCTCGGCGTTCGCCCTCCAACCATCACCAAGACGATCAATCGTTTGCAGGCGCAGGGCTTCCTGGAAAAGCGCGCATCCGAATCCGATGCGCGCCAGGCGCATATCTTTCTGACCGAATTGGGCCGCGGCACCATCCGGGCCATCGAAAAGTCGGTCAAGAAAACCGAGAAGCAGGCGCTGAAGGGCCTCGATAAAAAGGAACAGAAATCGCTGTTCAAGATGCTGGCCCGTATCGAGGCGAACCTGTCCGACGGCGAGATCGATCTTTCCGACGACATCCCCGACATCGACGATTAAGCGCCGTCTCCCGCAAGCCGCGGCCACGCCGGGCCTGACCTGATAGGCCACGGCGCTTTTGACCTTGCCGGCTGCCGGCAATTCCAGCAAAAAGGCGTCAGTCCGCACCGAACGGTCCTGCCTTGCCCCACGCAGCCTCAAAGCCACAACAGGCAAAGCCAGAGCAGGCAACGCCGCCGGCGGCCATCGCCTATATGATCGCCACCTATATCGGCTTCACTTTTCTGGACTCCTCCAGCAAGTTCCTCGTGCTGGCCGGCATGGCCCCGCTTTTCATCGCCTGGTGCCGCTTTACCGGCCATGTCGTTCTCGTCGGCGTCCTGTTTCGCGGTTGGAAGAACAGCAGGCGGTTTCGCGCCAAAAACCTGCCCGCCCACCTGCTGCGCGGTGCGTTTCTGGGCGGTTCCACTGTGTTTAACGTGTTCGCGCTGCGCTATCTGCAACTGGCTGAGACGACCTCGATCTATTTCTTCGGGCCGATGGTGATTACCGCACTTGCCGGCCCCATGCTTGGCGAGTGGGCAGGCTGGCGGCGCTGGCTGGCCATCTGGATCGGTTTTGCCGGCGTTCTCGTCATCACCCGCCCGGGCGTCGGCGTGTTCGGCATCGGCCATGTATTCGCCCTGTGCTCGATGCTGTCGAACTGCTTCTACGTCATCATGACCCGGCGCATGTCGGCCACCGAAACGCCGGAAAGCCTGATCCTCTTTGCCGGCCTGTCGCCGGTCATCCTTTTGTTGCCGACGCTGCCTTTCTCGGTGACCTTGCCTGCCACGCCGGTGCAATGGGCGATCCTGCTCATGCTCGGGGTGTTTGGCGGCGTCAGCCACTGGTTCGTGGTCAAGGCATACAGTATCGCCACCGCCACGGCGCTCGCGCCCTATCCCTATTCGCAAATGATCTGGATGATTGCCTTTGGTTGGCTCATCTTCCATCAATTCCCCGACATGTGGACGCTTGCCGGCGCCGCCATCATCGTCGCCAGCGGCCTCTACATCGTCCACCGCGAGCACCGGCTGCGCGTGCGCAATCGCGCGGCCCCCGACGCGGAGACGGAAGTCCTGGCAAAAACGCTTTGATTTGCCGAAAATCGATGGCATAAGCCGCGTTTAAACTGTTTAAACAACACGAACTGTTTAAATCGCAGGGGACCGCCGCTCTGGCACAGAAGATCAAGCTTTCGACGATCGCCGATGCGCTCGGCGTGTCGACCGCCACGGTTTCGTTGGCGTTGCGGGACAGCCCGCTGGTCGCCGCCTCGACGCGCGACCGCATCAAGGAACACGCACGCGCCATCGGCTACATCTACAACCGCAGGGCAGCGAGCCTGCGCACGTCGCGCTCCGGCATTGTCGGCGTCATCGTCCACGATATCATGAACCCATTCTATGCCGAGATCCTGCGCTCCATCGAAAGCGAGCTTGACCGCAGCCGCCAGACGTTCATCCTTTCCAACCATTACGACCAGCTCGAAAAGCAGCGCATCTTCATCGATACCTTGCTCCAGCTTGGCGCGGATGGCGTCATCATGTCGCCGGCCATCGGTACGCCGGCTTCCGATATCCTGACCGCCGAGGAAAACGGCCTGCCGGCGGTGCTGATTGCGCGCGATGTCGAGGAGGCCCATGTGCCGGTGTTTCGCGGCGACGATGCCTATGGCACGGCTCTTGCCACCAACCATCTGATTTCGCTTGGCCACAAGCGCATCGTCATGATCGGCGGCACCGAACAGACCTCGACCGGCCACGACCGCTATCAAGGCTACGTCAACGCCATGGAAGCGGCGGGGCTTGAGGTCAAGCCGTCCTGGCGTATTTCCGGCCCCCGCACCAAGCAGGCCGGCTTCGAGGCGGCCGGGCAGTTCCTGGCGCTGAAGGACAAGCCCACCGCCGCCTGCTGTTGGAACGACCTTGTCGCCATCGGGCTGATGAACGGCATCGCCCGCGCGGGCCTGGTGCCGGGCGTGGATATTTCCGTCACCGGCTATGACGATCTGGAAGAGGCGTCCATCGCGACGCCTGCCCTGACCACGGTGTGGAACGGCCAGCGCGAGGTCGGGCGGCGCGCCGCCAGCGCGCTGCTCGACAAGCTCAATGGAGAGAGCGTGCGCACCCC
>DASYCS010000304.1:0-7144 GCA_036500025.1 Mesorhizobium sp.
TTCGCAATTTTTCTGGTCGCGCTCGAAGTCTCGAAGCGACGCCGCATTCGACATCGGGAAGAAATAGCCGTCGCAGGTTCGCACGCACATGGTGCGAAACTCGCCTTGGGGATGCGGTGGGTTTTCGAGCGTCAATCCCGCTAACGGCTCGATGTCCACCTTGCCGTTGGATATGTTTTCCATGTCCTGGACTCCGGCCTGGCGGTCGTCGTTGCCCGCATCGCCGTCCAGCATGTGCTGTGTGGCAGCCGGCTTTTCCAGCGTGCGGATGGTGATTGGCTGCTTGTCGCGGCAACCACGAGCATCGAGCGAAGCCAGTATGCGCGCGCGGTCGCGGCGTCCGCCACCTCCGGCAAGCCTGGTGCGCCGGCTGCGCAGCGTATCGAGATTATGGTTCATGCGTTCGATGGAGGCATTGAGCGCCGCGCAGGCCGCAACGTGGCCGCCGAACAGGGAAAATCCGCACCCCGCACCTCGCGCCCGGCTGCGCGCCTTGGCCATCTCGTCATTTTGCCTGGCGATGGCGGCATCGTATTTTCTGACTTGCGCAGGGTTTTCTCGTCCGCCGCCGCCGGCCAGTTCGGCCTCCAGTTGGCGGCATGCCCGCGATGCCGCCATTGCCTGGCTGGTTGCGGCGCACGATAAGGCGATGACGCCAAGCAACAAAGCGCGATACGCCAGCTTGCCAGCCCCGCCCTTCATTTGCCTCTCCGTCATGCCGCTAAACCTTGCGTCGCCGGTGTACCTGGAGACCCGGACGGCGCGTTAAGCGCGGAATCTATCGCGGCAGCGTTAATCGTCCCTTAGAACGCTTCACGTCTGGCGGGAAATTCGCGTTGGCTCGGCGGCAACCGCCTGTGCTTTCTGAGTCGCTTCGACAACGGCGAGCGCCGTCATGTTGACGACGCCGCGCGAGGTTACCGATGGCGTCAGGATGTGAGCCGGCTTGTCGGTGCCAAGCAGGATCGGCCCGACATGCAGCGCGTCGAGCATCGTCTGCAACGCGGTCAGCGTGATGTTGGCGGCGTCGAGGCTTGGGAACACCAGCAGATTGGCCTCGCCCTTCAGCCGCGAATGCGGGTAGACGCGGTGGCGAAGCTGTTCCGACAGCGCGGTATCGGCATGCATTTCGCCGTCGCATTGCAGTTCCGGCGCCAGCCGTGCGAGAATATCGGCGGCCTTGCGCATTTTCAGGGCGCTCGGCGTATCGCGCGAACCAAAGTCGGATAGCGACAACAAGGCAGCCCGCGGCTCGATGCCGAAGCGCCGGATTTCCTCTGCCGCAAGGATCGTCATCTCGGCGATCTGTTCGGCGGTCGGATCGACGCAGACATGCGTGTCGGTCAGGAACAACACGCCACGCTGCGAAATCAGCATCGAAAGTGCAGAAAATTCGTAATCCTTGACGCCCATCCGCGGCCCGATGATGAGGTCGACATTGCGCAGATGGCGCGCAAAACGCCCTTCCAGCCCGCATAGCATGGCATCGGCATCGCCACGCTTGAGCGCAAGGGAGGCGATGACCGTCGTATGGGTGCGAACCATGGTGCGGGCGGCTTCCTGCGTGATCCCGCGACGACCGCCAAGCTCGATGAACAGGTCGACATAATTGCGATAGCGCGGATCGTCTTCCGGGTTGATCAGCTCGAAATCCACGCCTGGCCTGATGCGCAGCCCATGGCGTTCGAGCCGGACATCCACGACATGCGGACGCCCGATCAGGATCGGCTGGGCAATGCCTTCCTCGATCACCACCTGGGCGGCGCGCAGCACGCGTTCGTCCTCGCCATCGGCATAGATGACCCGCTTGGTAGCCGATGCCTTGGCCGTCGAGAACACCGGCTTCATGACCAGTCCGGAGCGGAAGACGAAGCGGTTCAGCTTGTCGATATAGGCGGGGAAGTCGGTAATCGGCCGCGTCGCCACGCCGGTTTCGCAAGCGGCCCTGGCGACGGCGGGTGCGATGCGCAGGATAAGGCGCGGGTCGAACGGTGAGGGGATCAGGAAGTCCGGTCCGAAAACCGGCGTCTCGCCGGAATAGGCGCGGGCCGCCACGTCGGAAGGTTCCTCACGCGCCAGCGCCGCGATGGCGCGTACGGCCGCCATCTTCATGTCCTCGTTGATGGCGCTGGCCCCGCAGTCCAGCGCGCCGCGAAAGATGTAAGGAAAACAAAGTACGTTGTTGACCTGATTGGGAAAATCGGACCTGCCGGTGCAGATCATCGCATCTGGCCTGGCTGCGCGGGCAAGGTCCGGCATGATTTCGGGATTGGGGTTGGCCAATGCGAGGATGAGCGGTTTTTCCGCCATCAGCTTGAGCATTTCGGGCTTCAGCACGCCTGCCGCCGAAAGGCCGAGGAAAACGTCGGCGTCGGGCAAGACATCGGCCAGCGTACGGGCGTCCGTATCCTTGACATACGGGTCCTTCCAGCGGTCCATTTCCTCCGTGCGCCCCTTGTAGGCGACGCCGAAGCGGTCGGTGACCCAGATGTTTTCAATGCGCACGCCAAGCAGGACAAGCAGATTGAGGCAGGCAAGCGCTGCGGCGCCGGCGCCGGAGGTGACGATCTTGATGTCCTGGATGGACTTGCCCGCGAATTCCAGCCCGTTCAAAATGGCCGCCGCAACGATGATCGCCGTGCCGTGCTGATCGTCGTGGAAAACGGGAATGCCCATCCTTTCCTTCAGCCGCTCCTCGACCTCGAAGCACTCCGGGGCCTTGATGTCTTCGAGGTTGATGCCGCCGAAAGTAGGCTCCAGCGCCGCGATCGTCTCGACCATGCGGTCGATTTCCGGCGCGTCGATCTCGATGTCGAACACGTCGATGCCGGCGAATTTCTTGAACAGGACGGCCTTGCCTTCCATGACCGGCTTGGAGGCGAGCGGGCCGATATTGCCGAGACCAAGCACCGCCGTGCCGTTTGAAACCACGCCAACGAGGTTGGCGCGCCCGGTATAGTCGGCGGCGGTCGCGGGGTCGTCGCGAATGGCAAGGCATGGCGCTGCAACGCCGGGCGAATAGGCAAGCGCCAGGTCCCGCTGGTTGCCCAGCGGTTTGGTGGCCTGGATTTCAAGCTTGCCGGGAACCGGATGCTTGTGGAAATGGAGGGCCGCTTCGTCCAGATCGGACCATTTCGCGTTCGTGCTTTCGCCTTCCATGGCCAAATTCCCTTAATTCCAAGATCACCCCTTCTAGCATGCGGCGGCAGCTTTTCGAGGCGACAAATGACGACGCGATGATCGATTTATCATCACGCGAAAGTGAATATCTTCAACTATTTACGAGGCGGTCCGCAATGACTCGAACCGGCGGAACAATGCCTAGAATGCGCTGACATAAAGGCCGCCATCGACGGGTATGTTCTGGCCGGTCAAATAGCCGGCGTGAACCGAACACAGGAAGGCGCATATCTGGCCGAACTCCTCCGGCGTGCCGAGCCGTTTTGCCGGAACATCGGCGCTGATGCGGGCCTTGCGCGCCGTGGCCGCCGCAGGGTCTTCCACGCTCCCCGCTTCGTGCGGGCCACGCAGGCGGTCGGTATCGAGCTTGCCGGGCAGCATGCTGTTGATGGTGACGTTGCGGTCCATGACGGTGCGCGCCACGCCGGCGAGAAACGAGGTCAGGCCGGCGCGCGCGCCAGACGACAGGTCAAGGCCAGGAATGGGCACGTAGACCGACAGCGATGTGATGTTGATGATGCGGCCGAAACCGCGAGCGGCCATGCCGTCGATCACGACTTTGACCAGTTCGATAGGGGTGACCATATTGTTGGTGAGGCCTTCGAGAATCTTTTCCCGGTCAAGCTCACGGAAATCCCGGAACGGCGGGCCGCCATTGTTGTTGACGAGAATATCCGGCGCGGGACATGCGGCGAGCAGGGCCTTCTGGACATCGGGCTTCGATACGTCGCCGACGATCTCGATCACCTCGACGCCGAATTTTTCGCGCAGCTCGGCCGCGGTCTTCGCCAGTAAGGCGGCGTTGCGGCCGTTAATGACAAGGTCGCATCCCGCCTCGGCCAGGGCAGCCGCGCAGCCGCGCCCCAGCCCCTTGCTCGATGCGCAAACAATGGCCTTCTTCCCGCGAATGCCGAGGTCCATGGCTAAATCCTCCAGTGATGAGCCTGCCAAGCTAACCGCCAACGCGACAGCCAGCAACTACGATCTATCCAGCCAAGCGCTTGACTAGCCCCATAATTCTCGGGAAGGCGGCGACACCAGCGATCCGTTATAGGTCAGGCCGGGCGTTCGGTCGCGCGCCAGCAGCAGCGGCCCGTCGAGATCGACGAAATCCGCGCCCTGCGCCAGAAGAACCGCCGGCGCCATCGCCAGCGAAGTGCCGACCATGCACCCGACCATGATGGCGAAGCCGAGACGGCGGGCCTCGTCGCGCAGTTCGAGCGCCGCCGTCAGCCCGCCTGCCTTGTCGAGCTTGATGTTGACGGCATCGTAAAGGCCGGCAAGCGAGACCAAATCCTGCGCGATGTGGACGCTTTCATCGGCGCAGATCGGCACGGGGTGCGCGATATGCCGTAAGATGCCATCGCGCCCGACAGGCAGCGGCTGCTCGATCAGTGCCACGCCAAGCGCTGCCGCGAACGCCATGTTCGGTTCGATATTTTCGTCGATCCAGCCTTCATTGGCGTCAAGGATAAGCCGGCAGGAAGGCGCAGCCTCCCGCACGGCCCGGATGCGATCCATGTCGCCTTCGCCGCCGCCGATCTTCACCTTGAGCAGCGGCCGGGCGGCGTTGGCGCGCGCTTGCGCCGCCATCGCCTCCGGCGCGCCAAGCGACAGCGTATAGGCGGTTTCCAGCGGGTTTTGCGCCGCGCCGATGCGAACCGCCACGGCAACGCCGCTGGCTTTGCTTTCCAGGTCCCATAAGGCGCAGTCGATGGCGTTGCGCGCGGCGCCCGCCGGCATGGCGGCAAGCAAGGCATCGCGGCCCATCCCGGCGGCAATTTTGGTGCGCATGGCGTCGATCTGCGCCAGCACGCTTTCCATCGTCTCGCCATATCGCCTGTAGGGCACGCATTCGCCTCGGCCCTGATGGCCGCCATCCGCTATCATGCAACCAATCACCTCGGCTTCCGTTTTGGAGCCGCGAGAAATGGTGAAGACACCGTCGATCGGGAACCGCTCTGTCTCGACCGAAATGACACGCGCCATATTTTTCTTCTCCGGCCATGCGACTACAGAGGCTTCGCCAAATCGACAGCCCCGATTCGCCGGGCTAAACAGGAAGTCATGTTGACCATCGGCAAACGCGACGCAAGCAACACCGCCGCCGCCACCAGCCACCAGCCGCGCATCGCCGTGCGTGTCGAGGATGGCGTGCTCGGCTGTGCCTTTTCCGGCAACTGGACGACGCGCACCATTGCTTCCGTGGACGCAGAAATGCGCAAACTTGAAATGCGCGATGGCTGCCGGACGCTGGCGCTTGACCTTTCCGGGGTCGACAAGATCGACACGGCCGGCGCATGGCTGATCGATCGCCTGGCCGGCGCTTTCCAGAGGAAAGGCGTCGAGGTCCAGATGCAGGGGCAGAGCAAGATTGCCTCGATCCTGCTTGATGCCGTGAACGAGGCGGGAAAGCGCGAAAAGGACGTCGCGCCGGACCGGGTTTCAAACATCGTGATTCGCGCGCTGGCGGCTGTCGGCCGGCGCGTTTACGAAATGCGCGACGACTTCCTGGCGGCAATGAACATTCTGGGCGCAACGATCAGCGGCGCGCAGATGAAGCTTGGCCGTGGCCACGGCGTCAATCCGGCCGCGATCTTCAACCAGATCGACCGGATGGGCGTCGGCGCCATTCCCGTGGTGGTGCTGATGTCGGCGATCGTCGGCGCCATCGTCGCCCAGCAGGGCGCCTATCAGCTCAGCTACTTTGGCGCCGACATTTTCGTCGTCGATCTGGTCGGCGTGCTGGTGCTGCGCGAAATGGGCGTGTTGATGACGGCGATCATGATTGCCGGCCGATCCGGCAGCGCGATCACCGCCGAGATCGGCTCGATGAAGATGCGCGAGGAGGTCGACGCCCTCAAGGTCATCGGGCTGAATCCCATCGGCGTGCTGGTGTTCCCGCGCCTGGTGGCGCTGGTGATTGCCTTGCCTTGCCTTACCATCATCGCCAATTTCGCAGCGCTGGGCGGCGGCATGGCGGCGGCCTATTTTTATTCCGGCATCCCGCCTGCCGCGTTCATCGACCGCCTGCGCGCCGCCATCGACATCAGCACCATTTTCGCCGGGCTGATAAAAGCCCCGTTCATGGCGATGATCATCGGCACCATCGCCTCCGTCGAAGGCATGAAGGTTGGCGGCAGCGCGGAATCGCTGGGAACGCACGTCACCGCATCTGTCGTTAAATCGATCTTCGTCGTCATCATCCTCGATGGCCTGTTCGCCATGTTCTATGCAGCAATCGAGTTTTGACATGCCTGACGCCGAACACATGCCCGAAGCGGCGAACGACGACGGGCGGGGCGAGATCGTCCTGTCGGCGCATGACATTACCGTCGCATTTTCCGGCAAGACTATCCTTGAGGGTCTGTCGCTCGATATCAGGCGCGGTGAAATCCTTGGCTTTGTCGGGGCCTCCGGCGCCGGCAAATCGGTTCTGCTGCGCACCATCCTCGACCTCAACAAGAAGCAGTCGGGCACCATCAAGCTGTTCGGCGTCGACGTGGAAAAGGCGAGCGACCTGGACCGCCTCAGGATAGACATGCGCCTTGGCGTCCTTTTCCAGCATGGCGCTTTGTTTTCCTCGTTGACCGTCATGGAAAACGTCCAGGTGCCGATGCGCGAATATCTCGACCTGCCCAAGAAGCTCATGGACGAATTGGCCATACTCAAGGTCGAACTGGTCGGCCTGCCGCCCGATGCGGCGCGCAAGTTTCCGTCCGAACTGTCCGGCGGCATGACCAAGCGCGCCGCCTTGGCGCGCGCATTGGCGCTCGACCCCGACATCGTTTTTCTGGACGAGCCGACATCGGGCCTCGACCCCATCAGCGCGGCGGAATTCGACGAACTGGTGGTCAAGCTTCGCGACACGATGGACCTGACCGTCTACATGGTGACCCACGACCTCGATTCGCTCTTCACCGCCTGCGACCGCATCGCCGTGCTCGGCAACAAGAAGATACTG
>DASYCS010000305.1:0-5468 GCA_036500025.1 Mesorhizobium sp.
CGTGAGCGACACCGAACCCACCGGCCCGGTCATCCGTCAAGCCAACAAGCGGGGCGCGGCCCGGCTTGCCGCCGTGCAGGCGCTCTACCAGATGGATGTCGCCGGCAGCGGCGTGTTCGAGATCACCGCCGAATACGAGGCGTTCCGGCTCGGCAAGGAAGTGGACGGCGCGCTCTATCGCGAGGCCGACGCGCAATGGTTCCGCGCCATCCTTGCCGGCGTGGTTGAAAACCAGAAGACCGTTGATCCCATTATCCGCCAGGCGCTGACGGAAGACTGGCCGCTGTCGCGGCTGGACTCGACATTGCGCGCCATCCTGCGCGCCGGCGTGTTCGAGCTGATGAAGCGCGCCGACGTGCCGACCGCCGTCATCGTCTCGGAATATGTCGATATCGCCAAGGCGTTTTACACCGAGGACGAGCCGAAGCTGGTCAATGCCGTGCTTGACCGCGTATCGCGCCGGGTGCGCGGCGAAGGGCGAGGCAAGGACGTGTCGTGATCGCCGCCACGCCCACGGAGGCGCGCCGGACCGCACTGGTCCTTTCGGCGGCGCAGGCCGTACTCGGCTCGGCGGGGCCGATCTGCTTTGCCATGGGCGCGCTTGCCGGTTACTTCATGCTGGGCGCCGACAAGTCGCTGGCGACCGCGCCGCTCACCGGCTATAGCGTCGGCTTGGCTGTTGGCGCTTTGCCGGCCGCCGCGATCATCCGGCGGCTTGGCCACCGCGATGGCTTCATGACCGGCGCCGGCGTGGCGGCGCTCGGCGGCTTGATCGCCGCCATCGCACTGTTCCAGTCGAGTTTCTGGCTATTCGCCTTCGGCCTTGCCGTGATCGGTTCCGGCAATGCCTTCGTGCAGCAGTTCCGTTTCGCCGCCGCCGACAATGCGCCGCCCGAATTCAAGGCGCGCGCCATTTCAATGGTGCTGGCCGGCGGCATCGTCACGGCGGTGCTGGGACCGCAGACCGTCATCTTCACGCATGATTTGCTGGCGCCGGTGCCGTTCGCCGGTTCGTTCGTCGCCATCATCGCCTTGTCGGCGATTGGCGCGGCCATCCTGTTTTTCCTGCCGACCCGCACGATCGTCAAAACGCAGCAGGCCAATGTCGACACCGGCCGGCCGCTGCTCGAAATCATTTCGCAGCCGCGCTATGCCGTGGCGCTGCTATGCGCCGTCGGTTCCTACTCGATGATGACCTTTGTCATGACGGGCGCGCCGTTGGCCATGGTCGGTTGCGGCTTCTCCTCCGACGACGCCACGCTTGGCATCTCGTGGCATGTGATGGCGATGTTTGCGCCAAGCTTCTTCACCGGCCGGCTCATCCACCGCTTCGGGGCGGGCGCCGTGGTGACGTGCGGCTTCGCATTGCTCATCGCCTGTTCGCTGGTGGCGTTGTCGGGCATCCAGCTTTGGCAGTTCTGGACCGCGCTGATCCTGCTTGGCCTTGGCTGGAATTTCGGCTTCATCGGCTCAACCGCCATCGTGGCCTCATGCTACCGCGCCGAAGAAAAGGGCAAGGCGCAGGGTTTTCACGACTTCGCGCTGTTTTCATGCGTCGCCTTCGCCTCGCTGATGTCGGGCACCGTCTATAACGCCTGGGGCTGGGAAATGCTGGCCGTCATCGTCATGCCGATAGCCGGGCTTTGCCTGGTGATGCTGGGTGTCCAGCATCTGGCGAACCGCCGGGTGCAGGTCTCCTGACAACCCACGGTCAGCATGAGATGGCGTGTTTGAACAAACCGATTGCTTTAATCCCGCATGTTATGAAACGTTATGCTCCGACCGGCCTTTGAAGCTGTGCTATATGCAGCCGCCTAGTTTCAGTTCCATCAAGGGGATTTCAAAATGCGTTCACTCGGGCTTTTCGCTGGCGCAGCGCTCGCGCTCAGTATTTCGATCGCCTCCAGCCTTGCCGCGCCGGTGGTCGTTTCCTCCAAGATCGACACCGAAGGCGGTGTGCTGGGCAGCATAATCGAACAGGTGCTGAACGCCAACAAGATCGAGACGGCCGATCGCATCCAGCTTGGCGGCACGCCTGTGGTGCGCAAGGCGATCATCGCCGGCGAGATCGATATCTATCCAGAATATACGGGCAATGCCGCCTACTTCTTCGAAAAGACGGCCGATCCGGTCTGGAAGAACGCCGCGCAGGCCTACGAAGCCGCCAAAAAGCTCGACTACGACGCCAACAAGATCGTCTGGCTGTCGCCATCTCCGGCCAACAACACCTGGGCGATTGCCCTGCGCAAGGAAGTTGTCGACCAAAACAAGCTCAAGACGCTCAGCGATCTGGGTAAATATGTTGCCGGCGGCGGGCAGGTCGTATTGGCGGCCTCGGCTGAATTCGTGAATTCGGAAGCGGCCTTGCCGGCCTTCCAGAAGGCTTATGGCTTTACGTTGAAGCCCGAGCAGCTGATCACGCTCTCCGGCGGCGATACGGCGGCGACGATTGCGGCCGCCGCCAACCAGACCAACGGCGCCAATGCCGCCATGGTCTACGGCACAGATGGCGGCATTGCGCCGTCGAACCTCGTCGTGCTCGACGACGACAAGGGCGTGCAGCCGGTCTACCAGCCCGCGCCGATCATCCGGGAGGCCGTCTTGAAGGAGCACCCGGAAATTGAGGCGCTGCTAAAGCCGGTGTTTGCCAAGCTCGACCTCGTCACGTTGCAGGAGCTGAACGGTCGCGTCCAGGTCGGCGGCGAGCCTGTCAAAGGCGTGGCCGAAGATTTCCTGAAGAAAAACGGCTTCCTGAAATAGCCGCCCTTGGGGTTTCGGCGCCATGCGGTTTGACAAGCTGGGTGTGGTTATTGCGGTGATCGCAGCCTATGGCGCCCTGGTGGCGCCATTTGCGACGTTTCGCGCCAACCGTATCGTGCCCGGCCAGGCCCGCCTGATCCTTGAAGCGCTGCCGACGCCGGCCGCCCTCGTTTTGACGGCCGTGATCCTTGCCGCCGCCCTCATCGCCCTTTTCAAAACGCCGCTGTGGCTGCGCCTTGCAGCCAGCGTCGTTTCGCTGGCGACGCTGGCGCTGCTCATCGGCGTTGCCGGCAGCTACCTCACCCCTGAAGGAAATACGTTCGCCCGCGTCGCACCCGCCCACGGCTTCTGGCTGCTGGTCTTCGCCTTCGCGCTGCTGCTGGCCGATGTGCTGACCCGGTTGAAACTTTCGCCGATGGCGCGGATAGGCGTTCTGGTTCTGGCAGCGCTGGCGGCCGCCATGCTCCTTTTGTCTGGAAGCTGGAACGGCCTTTCCATCCTGAAGGAATATTTCAACCGCGAAGACAGTTTCTGGACCGAGGCCGGCAAGCACATGGTGCTGGCATTGGGTTCGCTGGTCGCGGCGGTGCTGGTCGGGCTGCCGCTAGGCATTTTGTGCCACCGCGTCGAAAAGCTGCGGGCCGGCGTGCTGAATGTGCTCAACATCATCCAGACCGTTCCTTCGATTGCGCTTTTCGGCTTGTTGATCGCGCCGCTTGGCTGGGTCGCGGCGCATGTGCCGGGCGCTTCCGCCATCGGCATCCGGGGCATCGGCGCCGCGCCGGCCTTTATCGCGCTGTTCCTCTATTCGCTGCTGCCGGTCGTCGCCAACACCGTGGTTGGCCTTGCCGGCGTGCCGCGCGCGGCCAACGATGCGGCGCGCGGCATGGGCATGACCGACAGGCAACGCCTGCTGGGCGTCGAGTTTCCGCTAGCCTTTCCGGTGATTCTCACCGGCATCCGCATCGTTTTGGTGCAGAATATCGGCCTTGCCACAATCGCCGCGCTGATTGGCGGCGGCGGCTTCGGCGTCTTCGTGTTCCAGGGCGTCGGCCAGACGGCGATGGACCTCGTGCTGCTTGGCGCGGTGCCGACGGTGGCTCTGGCCTTCGCCGCCGCCATCATATTGGACGCTGTCGTCGAATTGACCAGCATGCGCACGCGGCGCGAGGAAAACCCCGCATGATCGAAATCGACGCAGTCACCAAGCGCTATGACGGCACGGCTGTCGTGGACAACGTCTCGATGATGGTGAAGCCTCGAACCATCTGCGCCGTCGTCGGCACGTCCGGCTCGGGCAAGACGACGCTTTTGCGCATGATCAACCGGCTGGTCGAGCCGAGCGAGGGATCGATCCGGCTGGACGGCGTCGACAACCGTTCGATGCCGGCTTTCGAGCTGCGCCGCCGCATCGGCTATGTCATTCAGGGCTATGGCCTTTTTCCGCACCGGACCGTGGCGCAGAACATCGCCACCGTTCCCACGCTGCTCGGCTGGCCCGCCGCCCGCATAGACGCGCGCGTGCACGAATTGCTGATGCTGTTCCAGCTTGATCCGGCAGCCTTCGGTCCCCGCTATCCGCATGAACTGTCGGGCGGCCAGCAACAGCGTGTCGGCGTTGCGCGCGGATTGGCGGCGGAGCCGAACGTCCTCTTGATGGACGAGCCTTTCGGCGCGCTCGACCCGATCATCCGCACCAAGGCGCAGGAAGATCTCCTGGCCATCCAGAAGCGTTTTGGAACGACGATCATCCTTGTCACCCACGACATGGAGGAGGCCGTCCACCTCGGCGACATGATCGCGGTGATGGATGCGGGAAAGCTGGTGCAATATGCAAAGCCGGCCGAGATATTGGCGCGCCCGGCGAATGCCTTCGTCGAAACGCTGGTCGGCGTCAGCGAACGGCCGTTCCGGCTGCTCTCGCTTGGCCGGGTTGCCGACGCGGTGGAAAAGGGCGCGGCCGAGGGCGAGGCGATCGGCGCCGACGCCAGCCAGCGCGACGCCTTGGCTGAACTCATGTGGTCCGGCCGGCCGGCATTGCCGGTCAGCGATGCGCAGGGCAAGGCTTTGGGGCGCGTCACCGTGAAGGGTCTGCTCAAGCACGCGGTCAAGCCGGCATGAAATGGCTTCCCGCCTTGCTGCGGCTTGCGCTATTGGTGCTGCTGGTCGCCTTCGTGACGGAACCGGCATGGTTCGAGCCGCTCTTGAAGCCGCTCACCGAAAACAACGCGCCCGCCATTTACAACCAGGGCAGCCTGCTGTCGCTGACCTATCTGCATCTGCGAACCGTGATGATCGCGACGGTTGCCGCGATCATCGTCGCGGTCGGCCTGGCCATCCTGGTTACACGGCCGGCCGGCGCGGAATTCCTGCCGCTGTCGCGCAGCCTCGTCAATATCGGCCAGACTTTCCCGCCCGTGGCGGTGTTGGCGCTGGCCGTGCCCGCCGTCGGCTTCGGCGAAAAGCCGACGCTGATCGCGCTGTTTCTGTACGGGCTGCTGCCGGTCTTCGAAAATGCGCTGACCGGCCTAACCAACCTGCCGGCCAATGTCGTCGAGGCGGCGAAGGCCTCCGGCATGACGAGCTGGCAGAGGTTGATAAAGATTGAACTGCCGCTTAGCCTGCCGGTTATTCTGGCGGGCATCAGGCTGTCGGTGGTGATTAGCCTCGCCACGGCGACCATCGGCTCGACTGTCGCGGCAAAGACG
>DASYCS010000306.1:0-7054 GCA_036500025.1 Mesorhizobium sp.
TGCAATGGCTAAGGCCTTGTCCGTGCGCGTCCTTTCGCGCACATGGCAGATGCTGCTGAAGGGAATTCCCGAGGTTCAAGGCTCCAGCCGCCCGGTAAGCGCGGCCGAAATGGTGCTGATCCGCCTCGCCCACGCCGCCGACCTGCCGACGCTGGACGAAGCGCTCAAGACGCTGGAAGGCGGGACTTTTTCGCCCGCGCCCGAGCCGCGCACCAACGGCGCGCCGATCTCGGCCGCTCCCGCTTCCTTCAATTCCCTGTCCAGTTCCTCCTTCAACGATAGCGGCCCCGCGCCGCAGGCACGGATGACGGCAAGCGGCGGCGGCGCGCAGGCGATGCGGCTGGTGGCGGCCACGCCCGCGCCGGAACCGGCAAGTTTCATCGCGCCGCCGGAACCCGCGGCGGCGGAGCAGCCATTGGTGCCGGTCAAGTCTCTGGCCGATATCGCCGCCCTTGCGGACACGCATCGCGACGTTGCCTTCAAGGTGCTTTTGAAGCGTTGCGTACGCCCTGTCCGCATCGAGCCTGGCCGCATCGAAGTCAGCCTGACTGCCGACGCGCCCAAGCTTCTGTTGAACGACCTCAATTCCCGGCTGCGCAGTTGGACCGGTCGCAACTGGCTGGTTTCGCTGTCGAAAGACGAAGGCGGACAGACCCTGGCCGAGATGGAATCGGCCAAGCGCGAGACCGCCTTTCTCGACGCCCGCAGCGATCCGGCCGTCGCGGCCGTGCTGGCGCGCTTTCCCGGCGCCAAGATCATCGACGTGCGCATTCCCGATTCGCCGGACGCTGAAATCAGCGAGACCGATTTGCCGCCGGAACCGCCGGCGGACGACGACGACAACTGACCGCAACGACACTTACCGGCAAAGGATCGGACCATGAAAGATCTTCTCGGCCTGATGGGCAAGGCGAAGGAAATGCAGGCCAAATTCCAAGCCATGCAGGAAGAAATCGCCAGCGTCGAGGCTTCGGGACAGGCCGGCGGCGGCCTCGTCGAGGTGACGCTTGGCGGCAAATTCGACATGAAAGCGCTGAAGATCGACCCTTCGCTGTTCAAGGAAGATCAGGTCGAAATCCTCGAAGACCTCATTCTTGCCGCCCATAACGACGCCAAGGGCCGCATCGAGCAGGTCATGCAGGAGAAGACCCAGGCGCTGACCGCCGGCTTGCCCATACCGCCGGGAATGAAGCTGCCGTTCTGACGCCATCTTTTCGCCGGGTCACGCTATGTAACGGCGCAAGACAGAATGTTGATCGCCTTCAAGCCCTTGGGCGCCGGCTTCAATCGTCATTATTAAGGCGTTAGCCATCTTTTTGCCGGAAACTGTCTCATTCTTGCCATGGCACAAGGCGGGACAGCAGCAGAACGAGGCCGGTTTGACGATTTACCACAGGTTGGTCGCTCTGCGATGGAAAGTGCCAACGCTGCTTGGCATTCTGGTCTTCCCGTTCCTGCTGGCTGGTTGCAGCCAGACGACGAACAGCATTTCGGCCGCCGGCCTGACGGACAGCCTGACACCCGGCTTTCTCCGCGCCCGCCCCTATCGCTACACATCGCGCGACAAGGAGTGCCTCGAACGGGCGATGTTCTTCGAATCCAACCGGTCCAGCCGTGAAGGCATGATCGCGGTCGGCACCGTAGTGATGAACCGGCTGCGCTCGGGCCAGCATGGCAGCACCGTCTGCGCCGTCGTTGGCGAACGGCGCCAGTTCGCGCCCGGCGTGATGACGCGGCGCATGAATTCCAGGGCGATGCCGGATGTCGAGGCGGCGGCCGAATCGGTGTTGAGGGGCGAGCGCGCGCCGAAGCTCAAGAACGCCATGCACTTCCACACCGCCGGGCTGAAATTCCCCTACAAGAACATGCACTATGTCGAAGTGGCCGGCGGCAACGCCTTCTACGAAAAGCGCGGCCGCAACTGGAAGCCGCTGCCGCCCGAGACGACAACGATGGTCGCTTTCGCCGGCCCGGCGCCGGCGACCGCAGCTACAGCCGCTCCAACGATGGTTGCCTCTGCCGAGCCGGCTGCCGTGGCATTGCCGGTAATAAGCTCGGCTTCGTCACCCGTGGTCGCTTCCTTCAACAGTTCCGGGCAGATGGCGGCTGGCGAAACTTCCAACGCAACGGCCGCGCTTGCCGCCTCGGCTCCCGTGCCGACACCCCGCACCGTGGCGATGGCCGCGCCGCAATCGGGCAAGCAGGACAGGGCGGTGCAACTGGCGATGCAGGAGCCGGATAACGCCCGCTTCGGCGCATCGGATTTCGATACGGCGAAGAAATCGGCGCCGGTCATGGCGGCGGCGGTCCAGAACGACGCGCAGCAGCCGGCGATGTCGTTCCAGTCAACGCCCGACGATACGAACGCCATCGGCGCGCTCATCATGAGCGAAAGCCGGCCGATGAACGAGTAGCAGGCCGCCTCCGGCCATCAGCCTGCTTTTCGCCCCGCGTACTTCGCCTTATATGGACGTCATGTCCAAGCGAATCGCCGGTCCCGAAATCGAACGCCTGATCCAGCTCCTGGCCAAGGTGCCGGGACTTGGGCCACGCTCGGCGCGCCGGGCCGCGCTGCATCTCATCAAGAAGAAGGAGCAATTGCTCCAGCCGCTGGCCCATGCCATGGGCGAGGCCGTGGACAAGGTTCGCATCTGCTCGACCTGCGGCAATGTCGATACGGCCGACCCTTGCATGATCTGCACCGACCCGCGCCGTGGCAACGACGCCCTGATCGTGGTCGAGGACGTTGCCGATCTATGGGCGCTGGAGCGGGCGACTGCGATGAATGTGCGCTACCATGTGCTGGGCGGCACGCTGTCGCCGCTCGACGGCATCGGCCCGGACCAGCTCAACATCCGCTCGCTGGTCGACCGCGTCGCGCTGGGCGAAATCAAGGAAATCATCCTGGCGGTCAATGCCACGGTCGAGGGCCAGACCACCGCGCATTACCTGACCGACCAGCTTGCGGATTTCGACGTGAAGATCACGCGATTGGCGCATGGCGTGCCGGTGGGCGGCGAACTCGATTATCTGGACGAGGGAACGCTGGCGGCGGCGCTGAAATCGCGCACCGCGTTCTGACGCAATTTGCGGGCAAGGCAAGGGTCGAGGGGGTTCGGATGAACGCAGGCGCGACCAGACCGAGGTTTTTCCCGGCGCTCGTGGCTGCTTTGCTGGCGCTCATGGTTCTAGCCCTACCCGCATCCGCCGCCAGGATCGAAGACCAGTTCCAGAAATGGCTGCAAGCCGATTTATGGCCGCAGGCCAAGGCCGAAGGCATTTCGGAAAAGACCTTCGATGCGGCCTTTGCCGGGGTGAAGCCCAATCTGAAGCTGCCCGACCTGGTCATTCCCGGTGAAAAGCCGACTGTGCCTAAAAAGCAGCATCAAGCGGAGTTTGGTTCGCCGGGCGCCTATTTCGCCGAAAAGACCATCGGCGCCGTTACTTCCGGCGGGCGGGCGAGAGCCGCCGCCAATGCCAGGACCCTTGCGGCAATCGAGAAGAAATACGGCGTGCCGGGCGAAATTCTGCTGGCTATCTGGGGCCGCGAGACCGGCTATGGCGCGGCGAAACTATCCTATGACGCCTTCGAGGTGCTCGGCACCAAGGCGTTCATGTCGACGCGAAAGGACATGTTCCGCACCGAGGTGCTGGCGGCGTTGCAGATCGTCCAGAAGGGCCTGGCCGCGCGCGCGGCGATGAAATCGTCCTGGGCCGGGGCGCTCGGCCAGCCGCAATTCATGCCAAGCTCGTTTCTCAAAGAAGCGGTCGATTTCGACGGCGACGGCCATCCCGATATCTGGAATTCGACGCCCGACGTCCTCGCCTCGATCGCCAGCTATCTCGTCGATTACGGCTGGGTGAAGGGGCGCGACTGGGGTTTCGAGGTAACGGTGCCGGCTGGCATATCCTGCTCGCTGGAAGGGCCGGACCAGGGCAAGAGGATTTCCCAGTGGGCGCAAATGGGCATCGAGCGCATCGGCGGAAAGCCGTTTCCGGCGGCGGAGGCGCGCGCCCAGGGTTTTCTTTTGATGCCGGCAGGCCGCGAAGGGCCGGCCTTCATCGTGACGCCGAATTTCTACGTGCTCAAGGAATATAATATGAGCGATCTCTATGCGCTGTTCATCGGCCATAGCGCCGACCGCATCGCGCATGGCGACAGGCGGTTTACCGCCGGTTGGGGGGCGGTTGGCGGGCTTTACCGGTCCGACGTGGCCGCCCTGCAAAGGGCGCTGGAGAAGAAGGGCTACGATGTAGGCTCGGCAGATGGCCTTCCCGGCTTCAAGACCCGCCGTTCCATCGGTGCATGGCAGGAAAAGAACGGCCGCGCCGCCACCTGCTTTCCCGATGCGGCAATGGTGAAGGCGCTGAAATAGGGCTTTTTCGCCCGGCATGATCCCATCCGAAAGCCGGCTTCTGATTTTCGGACAGGGATCGGCACTATGCCGCCTGCGACAGCGCCCGGTTAGCCTCGGCCAGAATCTCGAACGAACGCACCCGCGCGCCATGATCGAAGATCTGCGCGGTGACCATCAGTTCGTCGGCGCCGGTGCGGCGCAGGAATGCCTCGACGCCCTGCCGCACCGTCTCCGGCGAGCCAACCACGGCGCAGGACAGCGCCTGCCCAAGCATGGTTTTCGCCATCGGATCGAGATCGCGGTCATAATTTTCCACCGGCGGCGGCAAGCGGCCGGCGCGGCCGGTGCGCAAATTGACGAAAGCCTGCTGCAACGAGGTGAACAGCAACTGCGCCTCGGCGTCTGTCGGCGCGGCGAAGACATTGAGGCCAAGCATCACATAAGGCTTGGCGAGTTGTTGCGACGGCTGGAAGCGCGAGCGGTAAATCTCGATTGCATGGTCGAGTTCGGCGGGCGCGAAGTGCGAGGCAAACGCGTAAGGCAGGCCGAGCACGGCGGCAAGCTGAGCGCCATAGAGACTGGAGCCCAGTATCCATACCGGCACTTCCTGGCCCTCGCCGGGCACGGCGCGGATGCGCTGGCCTTCCTCGGCAGGCTCGAAATAGCGGATCAGTTCTACCACGTCCTGCGGAAACGTATCGACGCCGGCCTCCATGTTGCGGCGCAGGGCGCGGGCCGTCAGCATGTCGGTGCCCGGTGCGCGGCCAAGGCCGAGATCGATGCGGCCCGGATGCAGCGCCGCCAGCGTGCCGAACTGCTCGGCAATGACCAGCGGCGCGTGGTTGGGCAGCATGATGCCGCCCGAGCCGACGCGGATGCTTTCGGTGCCGCCGGCAATATGGGCGATGACGACGGCGGTCGCCGCGCTGGCGATGCCCGGCATGTTGTGGTGCTCGGCCAGCCAGTAGCGCTTATAGCCGAGCCGCTCGGCGTGGCGGGCGAGATCAAGAGAATTGGCGAGCGACTGCGACGGGTTGGAGCCTTCTGCAACGGGCGACAGGTCGAGGACGGACAAGGTGGCCATGGGGCATATTTCCAGTGAGGTTCGAAGCCGCATATAGGGTGCGCCCGCCCCTGCCGCAAATAACGTGTCCGTCAGGCCGTCAGCCTGGCGGCCTCTTCCTTGTCCTCCTCCTCGATGACCAGGGCCTGCTGCGCTGACAGGAAATTGCCGACATGGCGCAAGCCGTCGAAATGGTCGCAGAACACCTTGACCACGACCAGCAGCGGCACAGCCATCAGCGCGCCGACAAAACCCCACATCCACGACCAGAAGGCGATGGCGATAAAAATGGCGACGGAGTTGATTTCCAGCCGCCGCCCGACGATCATCGGGGTTACGAACTGGCCTTCGACGATGTTGCACAGCAAAACGAAAGCGGGCGCCAGCATGGCGTAGGCGATGCTGTCGAAGCTGATGAGCGCGATGACGCCGACCAGCACGACATTCATCAGCGCGCCGATATAGGGCAGGAAATTGAGAAGTGCCGCAGTTGCGCCCCACAGCATCGGATTAGGCATGCCCAGCGCCCACAGGCCAAGCGCGACAGCCACGCCCAGGCCGGCATTGATGAGGGCGACGGTGAGCAGATAGCGCGAGATTTCGCGCTCGACATCGTACACCACCCGCAAGGCGCGCTTCTTTTCGCTCATGCGGGTGAAGGACTGGACGATCTTTTCATAAAACATCGTGCCGGATGCGAGCAGGAACAGCGACAAAACGAAGACGATGGTGATGCTGGTGACGCCGGAAAGCACGCTGCCGGCGGCCTGCGAGACGATGCCCGTTTGCGAGACGACCACCCTGGAAACGCCCGGCTGCTGCGAAGGTTCGGTCAGTGCGCCGATCTGCTCGGTGATCTTCATCAATTTCTCGAACGGGCGGCGCAGATGGTCCAGCCGCTCGCTGAGTTGCTGGCCGATCGAGGGAGCATTATTGACCAGGTCGATAGCGGGTCCGCTGAGCAGATAGCCGGCGGTCGTGGCAAATCCGAGCGAAAGCAGGACCAGCAGCGTGGCCGAAATCGCCTCGGGCACGCCATGCTTGCGCAAAAGCCGGACAATCGGCGTCAGCATCAGCGCGAGAAGAAAAGCGAGAATGACCGGCATGAAAAAATCCCGGCCGTAATAGAGCGCAAACACCGCAGCGAACAGGAACAGGCCGACAAGCATCGACCGCATGAGCCGGATATCGGCGCGAACGTCGCTGGCAACCGGAACTTGGCCGCTTGAAGGCGTGTTGTCGGTGCTCATGATTGTCCCTCATCGTCTGGCATTCGCGCCAAAATATGCGCCTTCGAAGCCATAAACCGCAACGTCATGCCGCCGGCATAGGTTCCGCCTTCAGGGCACAACCTGCCGTGCGGAGGCGTTTGCGGCGTCGATTAGCCATTGCGGACAACAAAGCCGTTTGCCGCAGGCCAAAAATCCCGCTACACCGCCGCCGTTCTTTCATGCCAGCCGGGAACCAAGCCGATGACGGACGTAGCTGCCACCGCCGCAATGCAGGCCGCACTGCTTTCGGCGGCGTTGCCCTACATGCAACGCTATGAAAACAAGACGGTCGTGGTGAAATATGGCGGCCACGCCATGGGCGATACCAGCCTTGGCAAGGCATTCGCCCGCGATATCGCGCT